>CALARR010000067.1 GCA_937889015.1 uncultured Planctomycetales bacterium
TCGAGGAACCGCAGATAGTACCAGCACGAGCCGGCCCATTGCGGCATGGTGTTCGTCTCGCGCTTGTAGCGGCGGCCCTCCAGCGTCACGTAGAGCCAGTCTTTCGGGGCCTGTTCCAAGGGCGGCTCGGGCCGGTCGTGGGCCTTGAAGTTGGGCATGTCCGGCAGGTCGACCGGCAACAACTCGGCCGGCACGGCGCGCGTCACGCCGGTGAAGTGCCCCTGGTCGTCGATTTCGTGCAGCACGGGGAAGGGCTCGCCCCAGAAGTGCTGGCGGCTGAAGAGCCAATCGCGGAGCTTGTAGTTGACCGCGGCCCGGCCCATGCCCTTGTTTTCCAGGTCCTCGGTGATGGCCTGCTTGAAGGCGGAGGTGGTCAGGCCGTTGAAGCGGCTGGAGTTGATGGCCGTGCCCTCGGACGAGATGCCAAATCGCGTTCCATCTTGCAGTATAACGCTGTCGCCTCCGACGTAGACCTCCTTACCTGACAGGACCCTTTGACGCCAGTCAAGGTACTTTCGCTGGTTCTCTTCTACCATCGCTGAGGCTTCTTCAAGCGTTCGATAACCCGCAGCACCTCCGCTGAATCTGGTAGGAGGGGCGACCACGGCCACGATCGGCAGCTTGAAGGTGGTGGCGAACTCGAAGTCGCGCGTGTCGTGGGCCGGCACGGCCATGATGGCCCCGGTGCCGTAGCTGATGAGCACGTAGTCGGCCACCCAGATCGGCGTGGCCTTGCCATTGACCGGATTGACGGCATAGGAGCCGGTGAACACGCCCGTCTTGACCTTGGCTAGGTCGGTGCGATCCAGGTCGCTCTTGCGCCCCGCCTGCTCGCAATAGGCCTTGACCGCCGCGGCCTGTTCGGGCGCCGTGAGCCGCTCGACAAACGGATGTTCCGGGGCGATGACCATGTAGGTCGCGCCGAACAGCGTGTCGGGGCGCGTAGTGTAGATCCGCAGCACGCTGTCTTCGGGCTTGCGCGCGTAGCCCTTTTCAATCCGCGCCACGACCCATTCCTCGAAGGCTTCCTGGGCGGGCATGCCGTCGGCCGTGCGCTGCGCGCCGACGAAGAAGTCGACCTCGGTGCCCGTGCTGCGTCCGATCCAGTTGCGTTGCAGGAGCTTGATGCTCTCCGGCCAGGAGAGCTGGTCGAGGTCTTTTTCCAGCCGATCGGCATAGGCCGTGATCCGCAGCATCCACTGGCGCAAGGGGATGCGCACCACGGGGTGGCCGCCGCGCTCGCTCACGCCGCCGATCACTTCCTCGTTGGCCAGCACCGTGCCCAAGGCGGGGCACCAGTTCACCGGCGCTTCGAGCTGATAGGCCAGGCGGTGGTCGTCGCGATAGTGGGCCACGGCCGCCTCGCCCTGGGCGGTCACCTCGGCCGGGATGGGCAACTCGGCGATCGGCCGGCCGCGCCCCTGCTGGCCGTCGTACCAGGAGTCATACAGGACCAGGAAGATGAACTGCGTCCAGCGGAAGTAGTTCAGGTCGGTGGTGGCCAGCTCCCGGTCCCAGTCGTAGCTGAAACCGAGCATCTTCAATTGCCGGCGGAAGTTGGCAATATTCCGCTCAGTGGTGATCCTGGGGTGGGTGCCGGTGCGTTTGGCGTGCTGTTCGGCGGGCAGGCCAAAGGCGTCCCAGCCCATGGGATGCATGACGCTGTAGCCGCACGTCCGCCGATAGCGGCAGACGATATCGGTTGCGGTATACCCTTCCGGGTGGCCGACATGCAGCCCGTCGCCCGACGGATAGGGGAACATATCCAGGACGTAAATCTTCTTCTCGTCAGGGCTTCGGGGTGCGGCAAAGGTCCGGTTCTTTTCCCAGTACTTCTGCCACTTGGGCTCGATCACCGCGGGGTTATAGCGGGGCATGGCACATCCACAAGGCAAATTCGGTTGAACAGATAAGACACCGATTCTACCCAGTCGGTACCCCGGCGCGAACATTGACCTTGAGCGGAGGGGGGCTTTTCGGTACAAGGACCGCCCTATTCTTGTCTCCATTTCGTTGCCGCATTCCGTACACGCCGTTTCGGCAGGAGTTGTTCCGTGCGCAACGTACTGTTGATCGCCCTAGGCTGCGCCCTGTTTGCAAGCGGGGCTCAAGCGGCCCAGCAGTTCCCCTATAAGGCATTCCTGAACGCCGACGAGGTCTATGTGCGCAGCGGCCCCGGCGAGGATTACTATCCCACCGACAAACTGAAGATCGGTCAGGAGGTCGAGGTCTACCGCCACGACCCCGGGGGGTGGTATGCCATTCGTCCGCCCCAAGGAAGCTATAGCTGGGTCTCGTCCCGCTATCTGGAATCGAGCAAGAAGGGAGTCACGCACGTCACGGGCGAAGGCGTGGCGGCGCGCGTCGGCAGTCGCTTCAGCGACGTGCGCGACGTGATCCAGGTGCGGCTGAACAAGGGCGAGCCGGTGGAGGTAGTGGAGACCAGGCCGGCCAGTGACGAACGGGGCGAGAAGAGCGTGTGGTGCAAGATCGCCCCGCCGGCGGGCGAGTTTCGCTGGGTATCGGGCAAGCACTTGGACCCCGAGTATCCGCGCGACGGGCTGCGTCGCGCCGCCAACGCCGAAGGCATGACTGCGGCCGCCCCCTTGATTGTGGCGCGGCCCGGCGCGCACGAACCGCCGCGGCGCCCTGCGCATCGCCCCGCCGAACCGCCGCCGGTCCTGCCGGCCTCGGCCTCCGGTCCGCCCGATGGCGAACCGTTCGCCGCGCGCCCCATGCGCAGTCTCTCGCCCGAGGACTTTGTGACCGAGGCGGAGAACATCGAGCTGGAACTGTCGATCATGCTGGCCGAAGAGACTTCGGTCTGGTCGTTCGACGATTTGCGTCCGCGCGCCGAGGGGTTGGCGCAACAGGCGCAGACCGCGGTGGAACGCGGGCGCTCGCGTCTGCTGCTGAACAAGATCGGCCGGTTCGAGGATATCAAGCAACGCTATGACGAGGTCAACCGACTGAGCCGCGACATCGATCGCCGCAACGGTCGTCTGGCCGAACTGAGCCGATCGCGCGCGCAAGCCTCCGCAGCCGCCACGCGCGCCGACGATCGCTACGACGGGGTGGGCCGGTTGACGCCGGTCGCCTCGCCGCCGCCGGGCGCTCCGCGCTATGCCCTGGTGGAGTCCAACGGCGAGGTGCGCTGCTACGTGAGCCCGGCCCCGGGCGTAAACCTCCAGGCCTACGTCGGCCGCGAGGTGGGAGTCACCGGCGTGCGCGGTTTCATGCCCGAGCAGCGGACCAACCACGTGATGGCCAAGCACATCACGACCCTCGACGCACCGCTGGTGCGCTAGGGTGGTGCTCAGAATGTAGGGCGCGCCGCGAGGCACGCCATTCTTTGAGCCGGTTCCAGAACCTGTCGACAGATCAGTGCGCGTGGGCCGCGTGCCGTGGCCGTGATGGCTCTGGGATAGGCCCTTGGCATGTTCCCCCCGCGTCTGTTCCAAGCGGCACGCCTCGCTCCGCTCGGCGACGCCCTACGTCTGGCCGCGGCCGCGGGTTACGGTTGCCGGGAAACCTGGTCACACCCCGGCCTGCCTGGGGCGTCACAAAGCCCTTGGGGTTCTGCTATAATGCAGGTAGGGGTCTTCTTCCCGCCTTTCGAGATCCGCAACCCGGCCGCAGGACGTTTCAGGCATGCTCTCCGGTGTAAGTGTCGTGTGTTTTGCGGCCAGCTATGGGGTGGCGTTGGCCCTGGAGATCACCCGGCTGCTGTTCCGCAGCGGAGTCCGCGGCGCGGTGATGATCGGCTTCGCCGGGGCGGGTCTGTTGGCGCATTCGATCTTCCTCTACCACCGGGCCGTCTCCACCCAAGGGCCGCCCCTGTCCAGCCAGCGCGACTGGTACCTGCTGGCCGCCTGGGTCCTGGCGGCGATCTACCTGTACTTGACCTGTTTTCACCGCCGGGCCGCGTTTGGCGTGTTCCTGCTGCCGCTGGTGCTGGGCCTGATCGGCGCGGGCGTGTGGTTGGCCGATCCCGAGCCTTTTGCGCGTGAGCCCGCCTCGCGCATGTGGGGCACCGTGCACGGCGTGTCGATCCTCCTGGCCGTGGTGGCGATTCTGGTCGGATTTGCCACGGGCCTGATGTACCTGCACCAGGCCTGGCGCTTGAAGCGCAAGATCCCGCCCACGCTCGGCCTGCGCTTGCCGAGCCTGGAGTGGCTGCAGCAGGCCAACCTCCGCGCGGTCGTGATCTCGGTGGCCATGCTGGGACTGGGGCTGCTTTCGGGGATCATTCTGAACCTCATTCGGCGGCCGGAAGCGTTGGGGCTGGGGCACTTGCCCTGGGACGACCCGATCGTGATCTGCACCTGGGCCACGTTTGTCTGGCTGTTGATCTCGCTGTTGGTCAGCGCCTTCTACCGCCGGGCCCGGCAAGGGACGCGCGTGGCCTATTTCACCCTGGTCACGTTCCTGCTGCTGGTGATTGCCCTGGCGGTCGGGTTCGGCCTGCAGACCGAACATGGCGGCCGGCGCGAGGCGGCGCCCTCCGATACGTCGGCTCTCGGAATCCTGCGCGATGTGGCAGGCGAAGTCTCTCGCGATGGAGCCGTGCCATGAGGCTCCAGGTCGTGGGATGCAGCCACCGCAACGCGGCCTTGGAACTGCGCGAGCGCCTGGCGTTCAGCGCGCCCCAGTCCGAGTTGGCCTTGGACCGCTTGCACGACGACTTTCCCGAGGTGGAAGCGGTGCTGCTTTCGACCTGCAATCGGGTAGAGTTGTACACGGCAACCGCCTCCGCGGCATCGCCCGATTGCCGGCAACTGGCTGAATTCCTGGCGAGCTTCCACGCCTTGCCCCTCGATCAGGTCGCGCCGAATCTGTACCAGCATTGCGATCAGGACGCGGTGCGGCATCTGTTCCAGGTGGCTTCGAGCCTGGACAGCATGGTGGTGGGCGAGCCGCAGATTCTGGCCCAGGTCAAGGCCGCGTACCACCTGGCGACCGAGCGGAACTGCTGCGGCCCGCTGTTGCACGCGGCTTTTCAGGCGGCCCTGAAGGCGGCGCGGCGCATCGCCAGCGAAACGGCCATCCAGCAGCGGCGCGTGAGCATCCCCAGCGTGGCGGTGGCCGACTTCGCCCGGCAGATCTTCGAACGCTTCGACGACAAGCGGACCCTGGTGATCGGCGGCGGCGAGATGGCCGAAGAGACGCTGCGTTATCTGCAGGACGAAGGGGTCCACGACCTGACGGTCATCAACCGGAACTTCGAACGCGCGCGGCTCCTGGCCGAGCGCTGGCGCGGCCGGGCCTTGCCCTGGGAGCAGTTGTTGCCGGCCCTGGCCTCGGCCGACGTGGTGATCAGCACCACCGGGGCCGAAGAGCCCGTGGTGCGGTTGGGCCAGTTTCTCGAGATCGAGCCGGATCGCTCGGAGAAGCCGCTGTTCATTCTGGACCTGGCCGTGCCGCGCGACTTCCAGCCGTCGATCGGCGATCGGCCGAATGTATTCCTCTACGCGATCGACGATCTGCAGGCGGCTTGCCAGCGCAACCGCCTGGATCGCGACAAGGAAATGCCGGCCGCCGAACGGATCATCGACCAGGAGATCGAGCGTTTTCTGGCCGACATGCACCAGCGCGCCAGCGGCCCGATCATCCAGCGCCTGCAGGAGGGCTGGCAGAAGCCCAAGGAAGAAGAATTGCGGCGATTGCTGAACAAGCTGCCGCAGTTGGACGATCACGCGCGCGACGAGATCCGCCAGGCCTTCGACCGGCTGGTCAACAAGCTGATGCACCCGCCCCTGGACGCGATCCGCGACGAATCGCGCAACGGCATTCCCGACACGCTGCTGGAGGCCCTGTCGCGCCTGTTCCGGCTGAAGGATTGAGGGGGAGGCACAGAGGGGCAGAGGCAGTAAGGCACAAAGGCACAAAGCTGAATGCTGATAGCTGAAAGCTGTTAGCTGATAGCTGATAGCTGAACGATGATAGCTGAACGATGATAGCTGAACGCTGATAGCTGAACGCTGATAGCTGAACGCTGAAAGCTGAACGCTGAAAGCTCATCCATGCGCGAGCTGCTGTTGCCCCTGCTGTTGGTCTGCCTGGTCCTGGCCATTCCTATTGTCCCGTTTCTGTTGGGCGGCGAGGCCCTGGAACAGCAGGTCCAGGGCTGGCTCCAGGAGCAAACCCATCCGGCGGCCTTTGCGGCCGGCGTGGTCGTGCTGCTCGGCAGCGACATCCTGCTGCCCATTCCTTCCAGCGCCGTGTGTACCCTGGCCGGCCACGTGCTGGGGTTCTGGCTGGCCACCGCCGCGTCGTGGTTGGGCATGACGGCCGGTTCCCTGATGGGTTTTGTCTTGGCGCGCACGCTGGGCCACCGGGCCGTCGAGCGCTGGTCGAGTGCCGAAGCGATGGCGCGCATCGAAGACCTGGCCCAGCGTTACGGGCGCCAGGTGCTGGTCATTGCTCGGCCGGTCCCCGTCTTGGCCGAGGCCAGCGTGTTGTTCCTGGGCACAGCCGGCCTGCCCTGGTCGCAGTTGTGGGCCCCGTTGCTGCTGAGCAACCTGGGGATCGCCCTGGTGTACAGCGCCTTGGGGCATTGGGTGCAGCTGCCCGTGGCCCTGGCCGCCTCGATCGTCCTGCCGCTGGCGGCCACGCTGATCGCCAGGCGGTTCTGCGGTGCGCGTGAGGTGTGAGCTGTCAGCTATCAGGCTATCAGCTTTCAGCTAACAGCTATCAGCTATCAGCTTACAGCTTTCAGCTTTTAGCGTCGGTTCCGGCCGACCCCCACCATCGGCTTCGCTTGTCCCTGCGGGACCACCCCCGTAGACTAGAGGTAGTCTTTCGACCGCAAAGACGCGCGTAGGGAGGTACGGCATTACTCTTCTGAAGACCAACCATGGCTGCCGACGAGGAAGAAATCTACCAGGAACACATCCTGGAGCACTACGAAGACCCCTATCATCGTGGTCATTGTCCGGCCTGCACCCATCGCCACGAGGATGACAACCCGCTGTGCGGCGACGTGGTGCAGATGGAATTGCAGATCGACGCCGAGGGCAAGATCCGCGCGGCCTGGTTCAATGGCGACGGTTGCTGCATCAGCCAGGCCGCGGCCTCGATGCTGACGGAGCGCTTTGAGGGGCGATCGGTGGAGGAGGTCAAACAGTTCACCGCGCCGAACATGCTGGACCTGTTCGGGGTGCGTTTGACCCCCAATCGTCAGAAGTGCTGTCTGCTCCCCTGGCGCGTGCTGCAAGCGGCGGTCTACGCGCCCGTCGATGGAGCCGCCGGTTCGCCTGCGAAGGAGACGCCATGACCGCGGCATCCAGCCACGCCTTGCCGAGCTGCGGCGACCAGGGAGCGGGAAGTGTCGCCCTGGCGCCGGAGGCCTATCGGCCCGATTTTCCTATCCTCTCCAAGGTCTTGCACGATGGCGTGCCGCTGGTCTATTTCGACAATGCGGCGACCAGCCAACGCCCGCGCGAAGTCGTCCAGGCCATGGTCGACACCTACGAACAGCACTACGCCAACGTGCATCGCGGGATCCACTGGCTGGCCGACCAATCGACCGACCTGTTCGAAGACGCGCGGGAGAAGGTGCGCGCCTTCATCAACGCCGAATCCAAGGAGCAGGTGATCTTCACCACCGGCACGACCTCGGCCATCAATCTGGTGGCGCGAAGCTGGGGCGATGCCTTTGTGCGCGCCGGCGACGAGATCCTGTTGACCGAGATGGAGCACCACTCCAACCTGGTGCCCTGGCAGCAGTTGGCCGAGCGCACCGGGGCCTGCCTGCGGCATGTGCCGGTGACCGACGAGGGGCTGTTGGACCTGGCGCAGTTCGAGCGGCTGCTGACCGCGCGCACGCGCCTGGTGGCGGTGACCGGCGTGTCGAATGTGCTGGGCACGGTGAATCCGATCGAGCAGATCATCGCGCGCGCCCATGCCGCCGGGGCCCTGGTGCTGGTCGACGGCGCGCAGAGCGTGCCGCACCAGCCGACCGACGTACAGGCCCTGGGCATGGACTTTCTGGCCTTCAGCGGCCACAAGATGCTTGGCCCCTCCGGGGTGGGCGTGCTCTATGGCAAGCGGGACCTGCTGGAGCAGATGCCGCCCTTTCTGGGCGGAGGCAGCATGATCCGCCGCGTGCGCCTGGACGGCTTTGAGCCGGCCGATCTGCCGGCCAAGTTCGAGGCCGGCACGCCGCCCATCGTTCCGGCCATCGGCCTGGGAGCGGCCATCGACTACCTGCAGCGCGTGGGGCTGGAGAACATCGGGCGCCACGAGCGGATCCTGACCGAGCGGACCCACGCGATCTTCGCGGCGATCGACGGTCTGCGAATCTTCGGGCCGGCGCCCCAGGCGAAGGCCGGGATCGTCAGTTTCACCATGGACGGGGCCCATCCGCACGACATTGCCCAATTGCTGGACCGGGAGGGAATCGCCATCCGCGCCGGCCATCACTGCGCCATGCCCCTGCACAAGCGATTCGGCGTTGGAGCCACGGCACGCGTGAGCTTCTACTTCTACAACACCTTGGCCGAAGTGGAGAAGCTGGCCGGGGCCTTGGGCAAAGTCCGCGATCTGTTCCGGCGACGTAGGCATTGAGGCTCGCGCCGGCTGAACCCCATTCGCCAGGACCTGGCCCGAATTGCTCACCGTAGACTGGGGCGTAGTCGCGCAAATCCGCACATTCGGGGGACATCGCCTGTCTCATTCAGGTCAGACCAGCCGCGCTATCCGCTGCAAAGCCCCTTGGGGTGTTGCATTTTCGCGACGCGGACGTGGCTTTTGAGCTACGGTCAACTATCCCAGGGGGTAGACTTTACGGCGACAGCCTCTTCTAACAGAAGCGGACCGTGGGATAGAATACGACTACGCGGAATTCCCCTACATGGAAGGAGCTGCGATGAAAGACGTCTTGGCCGTCATTCTGGCTGGCGGGAAGGGGTCGCGGCTGGAGCCGCTCACTCGCGACAGGGCCAAGCCGGCCGTTCCCTTCGGGGGCGCCTACCGGATCGTCGATTTCACCCTGTCCAATTCGCTCAACAGCGGTCTGCGCAAGATGCTGGTGCTCACGCAGTACAAGGCGATGAGCCTGGACCGGCACATCAATCTGGGCTGGAAGCGGCTGTTGTGCTACGAGATGGGCGAGTTCATCGACATCGTCCCCCCGCAGCAGCGGATCGATGAGCATTGGTACCAGGGCACGGCCGACGCCGTCTATCAGAACATCTACGCCATCGAGAAGGAACGCCCCACGCACGTGGTGATCCTGGCCGGCGATCACATCTACAAGATGGACTACGCGAAGCTGGTCCAGTATCACATCGACCACGAGGCGGACCTGACGATCCCCGCCCAGCGTGTGAAGGCCGAGGCCTCGCGCCAATTCGGCATCATGCAGGTCGACCAGGAAAGCCGCGTGATGGGTTTCGAGGAGAAGCCGGCGGTGCCCAAGACCGTGCCCGGCGATCCGCGCCACGCCCTGGCCTCGATGGGCATCTATGTCTTCAGTGCGCGCTTCCTGTTCGAGCAGCTTTGCCTCGACGCCACGCGGCTGGACAGCCACCACGATTTTGGGCACGACGTGATTCCGTCGGTGATCCACAGCCATCGGGTGTTCGTCTATCCCTTCATGGACGAGAACCGCAAGCAGGACGCCTACTGGCGCGACGTGGGCACGCTGGACGCCTACTACGAAGCCAACATGGACCTGGTGTCGGTCGATCCGCAACTGAACATGTACGACCAGCGCTGGCCGATCCGCACCTACCAGCCTAATCTGCCGCCGCCCAAGTTCGTCTTCGCCGAAGAGGGGCCGGGCGGCCGGCGCGGACACGCCCTGGACAGCATCGTCTGCCCCGGCTCGATCATCTCCGGCGGCCAGGTCGAACACTCCATCCTGGGCTTCGATACGCGCGTCAACAGCTACGCGCGCGTGGAAGACTCGATCCTCTTCGACAACGTGGACGTGGGCCGGCACGCGCGGATCCGCCGGGCGATCATCGACAAGGGGGTGAGCATTCCCCCGGGCACCGAAGTCGGCTACGATCCCGACCTGGACCGCGCACGCGGCTTCGTGGTCACCGACTACGGCATCACGGTGATCGCCAAGAACGACGGCGTGGGCGGCAGCTTCGAGTCCGACACCGGCCACCTGGACCGGGAACGCGCAAGCCACAGCATGTAGCGTGCCGGCGCGACGGCCAGCACCCGGCCACCGGAAGCGATCTGAACGGCTCCCACCCCACCTCCCGTTCAGTAGTCGTGACCTGTCAAAGACTTCCATGCACTTCCCCTGCCCCCAACCGGTCCGTGCCGTCGCCCCCAACGCCGCGGGGTCCGTGGCAACACCAGCGATGGTACCGCCGCATGAGCTTGCCTTGCTCCGAACCGTAGACGCGACTATACTTATCTAAGTTCTAGCGTAGCTAAGGTTTGCGCATTCGCCGCCACTTCCCGGCGGCGGCCGTTTGTGGTGGAGGAGCGTTATGCTTCAACGTGTGCTGGTGCTGCCGTGGATCCTCTTGGTCTTGTTGCTCCCGACAGCGTGGTCGGCCCCGACCGACAAGTCCGAACCGCCCAAGGAGGACCGCTACGAGTTGTTCAAGATCCTCGTGGACACGATGGATCAGGTCGAGCGGAACTACGTCAACCAGGTCGACCGCCGGGAACTGGTCGAAGCGGCCATCCAGGGCATGCTGACCAAGCTCGATCCCTACTCCAGCTATATCGGACCGGAGGAACTGGGCCGGTTTCGGGCCACGGTGGAGAACGAGTTCGGCGGCATCGGGGTGCAAATCAGCGTCGACGGCGGGCACCTGCAGGTCCTCAGTCCGCTCATCGGCACGCCCGCCTATCGGGCCGGAATCGTGGCCGGCGACCGGATCACGGAGATCGAGGGGGAGAGCGCCGACGGCATCACCATCGACAAGGCCATGCAGAAGCTCAAGGGGGCGGTCGGAACCAAGGTCACCATCGGGGTGCTGCACTCCGGCGCCGCCGAACCCGAACAAATCACCATCACGCGCGAGCTGATTCACGTCGAAACCGTCCTGGGCGACCATCGCTTGCCCAACGATCAGTGGGATTTCATGCTCGACCATGACCGGCGCATCGCCTACGTCCGTCTGGTGGCCTTCAGCCGCGATACGGCCCGCGATCTCCGCAAGGTGTTGGAGCAACTGCGAACCGCAAAGGTCCGCGCGCTGGTGCTCGATCTGCGGTTCAATCCGGGCGGGTTGCTCAATTCGGCGATCGAGGTCAGCGACCTGTTTTTGACCAAAGGCCGGATCGTGAGCACGGCCGGCCGCAACAGCGCCGAGCGCGTGTGGGACGCCGAAGAGGACAAGGATGATTTCACCGGATTCCCCATGGTGATCCTCGTCAACCGCTTCAGCGCCAGCGCCAGCGAGATCGTGGCGGCCTGCCTGCAGGACAACGGGCGTGCCGTGGTGGTCGGCGAGCGGAGTTGGGGCAAGGGCAGCGTGCAGAACGTCATCGAGCTGGACGAGGGCAACAGCCTCTTGAAGCTCACCACGTCCAAGTACCTCCGCCCCAACGGCAAGAACATCCACCGGTTCCCCGAGTCCAAGGAAACGGACGAGTGGGGCGTCACGCCCGACAAAGGCTATGAGCTGAAACTGAGCAGCAACGAGATCGACGAGCAGGTCCGGGACCGGCGTCAACGTGACGTGCTGCAACCGCACAAGAAGGACGCGGCCGAGAAACCCAAGACCGAAGCCCAGGCCGACCC
>CALARR010000068.1 GCA_937889015.1 uncultured Planctomycetales bacterium
TCCGGCTCCGCCACCGGCTCCGGCTCGGTCGTCGTCCAGAGCGGGGCCACCCTCGGCGGCAACGGAACCGTGGGCGCCTCGGGCCAGACCGTCACCATCCAATCCAATGGCATCCTCTCGCCCGGCAGCAGCCCCGGCGTGCTCAGCGTGCTGGGCGATCTGGCGCTCGACACCGGCGCCCTGCTCACGTTCGAACTCGACGACCCCGGCAACCTGTCGCTGGTCAGCGACCGGGTCGATGTGTCGGGCACGTTGAGTCTGGTCGACGGGGTGCTTATGGACGTGACTATCGACGAGGACTACACGCCGCAGGTCGGCGACCACTGGACGCTGTTCGAGTACGCAGCCCTGTCGGGCAACGCCACCGACATCACCTTGCGGAACGTGACGTCGAGTGTCGGCTCGGCCCTGGAAGCCAGCCTCTCGGCCGATTCCGGCAACCTGGTGATGACCATCACGGCCGTGCCCGAGCCCTCAACCCTGGCCATGCTGGCCGGCAGCGGCGCCATGGCCGCTTGGGCGCTCCTTCGCCGCCGGAAGAAGACGCAAAGCAGGACGCAATAGACGGCGACCGGGCCCGAATCGGCCTTCGTGCGTGTCGCACACACGTGCATCGTTCCGCGCGGCGTGCTTCCACGGTTCCGAAAGCGAAAGGGCCGCTACGGGCGCTTGAGACGCGCTCTAATCCCCGATCGCGTCCGACGGCTTGGCAATCGCGTCCTGAATGCGGATCGCCTTGTGTCCCTTGAAGGCGCCAGGCGAGGCGTGGAACTTGGGCACGCCCTCCACGTGCACCACCAGCGGCGCGTGGACGTCCTTGTCGGTGGTGATCACGTCGCCCACGCGCAGACTCAGCAGGTCGCCCGTGCTGATCCGCGTGCGCGCCAGCCGCACCTGCATCTCGACCAGCGAGCTGCGCAGGTTCTGGCTGATCATTTCGATCGTTTCCGGCGTGGCCTGCCGCCGTCCGTAGGCCACCCAGCTATTGGCCGACAGCTTGCCGCCGATCCGCTCGATCGAGTTGTAGGGGATGCACAGGTTCATCATCCCGCGCGTGTCGCGCAGGGCCAGCTCAAAGCTGATCAGCACCACCACTTCGTTGGGCGGCACAATCTGCACCAACTGCGGGTTGCTCTCCACGCGCAGCACTTCCAGGTTCAGGTCCAGCACGTTCTCCCACGCGCGCCGCAGCTCGTCCAGGAACAGGCCCGTGATCCGCGAGACCAGCCGCAACTCGATCTCCGTCAACGGCCGCCGCGCAACGACTCCGCCTTCGCGCCCTCCGCCCAGCAGCCGGTCGATGATCGGATACAGGATCGAAGGGTTGATGTCCAGGATCAGGTTGCCTTCCAGCGGCTCGGCCTTCAGCAGGTTGAAGCAGGTGGGGTTCTCCAGGCTGAACACGAATTCGCCGTAGGTGAGCTGGTCCACGCTCGTCAGCTTGACTTCCACGATCGTCCGCAGCAGGGCCGACATGGCCGCCCCGAAATTGCGGCCAAACCCTTCGTGCAGCGTCTGCAGGGCGCGCATCTGCTCCTTGCCGACGCGCTCCGGACGCTTGAAGTCGTACGGAGTGATCTTCTCCCGCGGCTTGAGTGGGACCGCGCCGGCGGCGGGCTGCGCAGCAGGAGTCGACGCCGCCGGCGGCGCCGCCGGCGGCTCCCCGCCGGTGGACATCGCGCTGAGCAGGCTCTCGACTTCTTCTTGGCTAAGAACGTCTCCGCCCATGGTCGTCAACCCCGCCCCCTAACCTCTAGCCTCTCGCCCCTCGCCTCTCGCCTCCAGTCCCTACCCCCGCACCTGTCCTGTTCCGTACACCACGTACTTGTAACTCGTCAATTCTTTCAGACCGCACGGCCCGCGCGCGTGGAACTTGTCGGTGCTGATTCCGATCTCGGCCCCCAGGCCAAACTCGCCGCCGTCGTTGAACCGCGTGCTGGCGTTGACCATCACGGCCGAACTGTCGACGCGGTTCACAAACCGTCGAGCCGCGTCCAGGTCGCGCGTCACAATCGCATCGGTGTGCTGGGAACCATAGCGGTTGATGTGTTCGATCGCCTCGTCCAGCGATCCCACCACCTTGGCCGAGATGATCGGTCCCAGGTATTCCGTGCGCCAATCCTCTTCGCTCGCCGGCTTGGCCGCGCGCAGCAGACGGCAGGTGCTTTCGTCGCCGCGGATCTCCACGCCGCGCTCCATCAGGGCCCGGCCCACGCGCGGCAGCAGCGTCTCGGCCACGGCCGCGTGCACCAGCAGCGATTCGGCCGCATTGCACACGCCCATCCGCTGGCACTTGGCGTTCACCACCAGGCGTTCGGCCACTTCCGGATCGGCCGTGGCATCCAGGTAGACGTGGCAGTTGCCCGTGTAGTGCTTGATGACCGGCATCCGCGCCTCGGCCACCACCCGGCGGATCAGACCTTCGCCCCCGCGCGGAATCACCAGATCGATGTACTGCGGCATCCCCAGCAAGTGCCCCACCGCATTGCGGTCGGTGGTGGCGATCAACTGCACGGCATCGCGGGGCAGTCCGACTTCGGCCGCCGCTTCGGCCAGCAGCTTGACGATCGCCGTGCTGGAGTGCAGGGCCTCCTTGCCGCCGCGCAGGATCACCGCGTTGCCGCTCTTCACGCACAACGCGGCGGCGTCGGCCGTCACGTTCGGTCGCGACTCGTAGATGAAAAAGATCACTCCCAAGGGCACGCGGACCTTGAGCACATCCAGCCCGTTGGGCCGCACGGACGAAGAGATGACCTCGCCCACAGGGTCGGGCAGCATGGCCACCTCTTCCAAGGCCCGGCAGATCGCGTTGATCCG
The DNA here is from genome assembly GCA_937889015.1 of uncultured Planctomycetales bacterium. Lineage (GTDB taxonomy): Bacteria > Planctomycetota > Planctomycetia > Pirellulales > Thermoguttaceae > CALARR01. Next base: position 2,818 of record CALARR010000068.1, read on the forward strand.
CTCCGGCGTCAGCTTCAGCCGGTCGATCTCGGCCGCAGTCAGCCCGTATCCCGGCGCAGCGGCCAGATCCTGCCCATTGGCGGCGATGATCTCCGCCGAGCGCTCGGCCAACAACTGCGCGCTCCGCCGCAGCCACGCGTCCTTCTGGGCCCCGGAGACCTGGACCAGTCCGGCCGCCGCCTGCTTGGCCCGCTCAGCCACGTCCAGGCAATAGCCCTGAAGGTCCTCGGTCTTACCAGTCGCCATGCTGAAACCTCTTGCGCTCGAACGGGTTGGGTGGAACAGGGTGAATGGGCAGCCTGCGCTGCCCCTTAGGGAAGTATTCCCTAGGCTCCTCCCGGCGTCAACCGGCCGCTCAGCGCTGGGCCGGACGCAGCAAGGGGATTCCACCCGGAAGTCGGGCCTCCTTGGTCGTTGGGGAACTGGCGGCCGCCGCGCGCCCCGCTGGCTGCTTGACGCGGTCCTCCGACAACGCCTTGGGTTCGTGCGACTTGCCGGTCAGGCCGTTCAGTGTCGAGGCCTGGTCCTTGAGTTGCTCGAACACCTGGGCCATGGCCACGTGCTGCTTCTTCTCGAACAGATCCTGGTGCAGCAGCTCGCGCACCGCTTCCATGTCCACGTCCAGCGGCTTGGTATACCCCTCGCACAGCAAGATCACGTACTTGTCGGCCACCTGCACGATGCTCGACAACTCGCCGGGCCGCAGGGCAAAGGCCTCTTTCTCCAGCACCGGCTGACCACCGAACTTCTTGATCGGCGGCACCTTGCCTTCCAAGGCCCGGCTGCTGGGTTCGATCGAATACTGCGTGGCCAGCGTGCCGAAGAAGTCCGGGTCAGGATTGGCACGCGCCTTCTCCCAGACCTTCTGGGCCAGACGCACATCCGGCAGCACGATCGCCCGGCACTGCACTTTGGCCCCGTAGTTCGCCTCGAATCCCTTTTCCATGTCCTCCTTGGTGACCTGCACGCGGTCGCCCACCAGCTTCTTCAGGGCCACCGAGGGCCACACCGTGTCGCGGCGATAGATCTCCAACGACACCCCCTGCTTCTCCGTGGCCATCTCCAGCCACTTCTCCACATCGGGTGTGCCGTCCTTCTTGGCCGGCAGCGCGTTGGCCGCGGCCTGGCGGATCTCCTGGTCCAGGTCCTGCTCGCTGACCGTCAGCTTGGCCCGCTTCAAAGCCTGTTGAATCAGGTGCCGATGGATGGTGCCCTCGAGCACCTCCTCGCCGTTGCGCTCGATGCACTCGTCGGCCAGTTCGCGCAGCGTGATCTTGGAACCGTTGACCACCGCCACCACGCCCGGCATCGCCTGTCTCTGCGCCGGATCGGCGAAGAAGTTCTGGGTCTGCGACGACTCGCGCAGCTTGCGATAGATCTCGCTGGCCACGTCCCGCAGCTTGCGGTCCCGGATCAGCATGTCCAACTGCTCGCGAACTTGCTGCAAGCTGTGGTTCGATCCGGGAATCTCCCCCTCGCGCAGCAGGATCACGTATTGCTTGTGAACAGTAAGCACCGGCGAAACCTGGTTGTCCTGCAGCGCAAATGCCGCGTCCTCGATCTCCTTGGGCCCCAAGTGCCGCCGAATCGGCTGGACCAGGCCCTTGGAGCTGGCGCTGGAATCCTTCGAGTACTTCTTGGCCAGGTCTCCAAACCGCGCCGGCTCCGCCGCCGCCTGCTGCTGCAGCCACCGCGCCTCCTCCAGCTTGTCGGTGGTGATGATCCGCACGCGAATCGCCGGCCCATAGTGGCTCTCGAATTCCGCCTGCAATTCCTCGGCCGTGACCTCCAACTGCGAACCGGCCAGCTTGCGCAAGGCCAGCATCGGCCAGATGATCTCGCTGGCGTACTGCCTCGGCTTGATGCCCCGCTCCTGCTTCAACAGGTTGAACCACTGCTCGAGCGGCAGCGAGAACCTGGCGGCCAACCGCTTGATCTCCTCGTCCACCTCTTCCTTGCTCACGGTGATCTTCCGCCGCTGGCACTCCTGCACGATCAACCGCTTGTTGATCATGTTTTCCAGCACGTCGTTGCCATAGTGCCGCAGACACTCCTCCGCCAGTTCTTCGCGGCTGATCTGCTCGCCGTTCACCTCGGCCACGATCTGGGGCACCGTGCCCGCCTCCTTCTTGGCGCCCGCCTCGACCGCGAACACCGCGCCCGCCGTGACGGGCAACAGCAAGCAGGCCAGCCCCAATAGACATCGCGCGCCGCCGAAACCTCCGGCAGCCGCGCTGCGCCCGAATTCAGAGCTGCGTGCGGCCGAGCAAGCGGCACGCACCACACGGGACGCGAAAGAATATGCGACACCAACAAGAGCGGACAGTCCCAATCCCTGGGCCGACATGGCGGTTCCTCCTGAACGCTGGCTGCGCCGCAATCGAAACGCCGACGACCGTCGGCTCCGATCCGTGGCAGACACAATCCATCCTGGGTCAAGACGCAACCCACCTGCGCCGCAGCGCATCCTTCCTGCGTGCAGCGGCTCCCTGTCCGGCACACTACACCGGCTCTCGCTCGCTGCACGCCCGTGCGACACGCATCTGGCCGCTTGGGTCGCGCACGATTACGGGTGTGCGGAATATAGGTAAGACGGGCCTTCGAGGTCAAGGCCAGCTTTCACGCCGAACACGCGGCCGCGCGACGCCCCGCGGCGATTATTGGGTCCGGCATAGCGAATGAACCGAGGGCGACCATCGGGAGCCCGGTTTTCCCGGCCTTCCGTTTCCTCGGCCGGGGCTATCAGCCATGCAGAGATCAATAACGTTCCGTAGATTGCCGACCTTGCCCGCTTTGTGCCGGCCCCCTGGCGCACACCCGCTGCCCCGCCCGGAAAGCCCTCGGGCCAAAACCTATTTCTTGATGAGTTCCCGGACCGTCATTCCCGCCGGGATCATGGGCAGCACGTGCTCCTGATAGGGCACCTGCACATCCAGCAAGAACGGGCCCTGGGCCTCGATCATCTCGCGGATCGCGTCGCTCAAGTCCGCCTTGCGCGCCACTTGCCGGCCGCTCCAGCCGAATCCGGCCGCCACGCCCACGAAATTCGGATAGCGCTCTTCCGGCCCAATCCCGTTGCCGCGGCCGACCGCTTCGGGATGATCGATTGGCCCCAGGTACGTGTGCGCCCGGTTGGCTGCGTGGAAGCGATCCTCCCACTGCACGACCATGCCCAGGTGCATGTTGTTCAGCAACAGCACCTTGACCGGCACCTTCTCGCAGAAACAGGTGGCCATTTCCTGGACGTTCATCAGCAGGCTGCCGTCGCCGTCGATGTCGACCACCAGCTTGTCGGGATGCGCCACTTTGGCCCCCACGGCCGCCGGCAACCCAAAACCCATCGTGCCCAGGCCCGAACTGCACAGCCACGTGCGCGGACGGCGGAACTTGTAGAACTGCGCCGACCACATCTGGTGCTGTCCCACGCCCACGCTGATGATCGTGTCCCGATCGCGCGTCTGCCGCCACAGTTCGTGAATGGCGTGCTGGGCCAGGATTCCCTCGTAACTCTCGTCGTAGCGGAACGGGTCCGTCCGCTTCCATTCCGCCACGCGGCGCACCCAGTCGCCCGTGTTCTGAGGCGGCTCGACGATCCGATTCAACTCGGCCAGCGCGTACTTGATGTCGCTCACCACGGCGATGTCCGAGCGCTTGATCTTGTTGATCTCCGACGGATCGATGTCGATGTGTACGATCCTGCACGACTTGGCGAATTCCGCCACGTTGCCCGTCACCCGATCGTCGAATCGCACCCCAAACGCCAGCAGCAAGTCGGCCTCGCTCACCGCGTAGTTGGCGTACACGCTGCCGTGCATGCCCAGCATGTCCAACGACAGGGGGTGATCGCCGGGAAAACCGCCCAACCCCGTCAATGTGGTCGTCACCGGAATGCCCGTCTTCTCCACCAGGGCATACAACTCCGCCGCCGCGTCCGAGGCGATCACTCCGCCGCCGGCATAGATCACCGGCCGCCGGGCCGCCTTGATCGCGGCCGCCACCTTCTCGATCTGCTCGGGCCGGGCGCGAAGCTGATCCACTCGATACCCGGGCAGGTCCATCGGCGCGTCGTAGTTCGGCACCGTCTGCGCCAGTTGCACGTTCTTCGGCAGATCGACCAGCACCGGCCCCTTGCGCCCCGTGGTCGCCACGTGAAAGGCCTCGCGCAACACACGCGCGATATCGTTCACGTCGGTCACCAGGTAATGGTGCTTGGTCACGCTGCGGCACACTTCGACGATCGGCGTCTCCTGAAAGGCGTCGGTCCCAATGACCGGGGTGCCCACCTGGCCCGTCAGGGCCACCATCGGCACGCTATCCAGCTTGGCGTCGGCAATCGCCGTGACCAGGTTTGTCGCCCCTGGACCACTGGTGGCCATGCACACGCCCACCTTGCCGGTGCTGCGCGCATAGCCCTGAGCGGCGAATCCGCCACCCTGTTCGTGGCGCGGCAATACCACGCGAATCCGGTCCCGAAAACGCGTCAGGGCCTGATGCAAAGGAATGCTCGCACCGCCAGGATAGGCGAAGATCGTATCCACGCCGTGATTGACGAGACTCTGGATAACGATGTCCGCTCCGCTGGTCGCTAGTCCGGCCTTGGGCTGGGTCGAAGTCACGCTGGCCACGCTCACTCTCCTCCACGGTGCAAATGGTTTGTCGCAAACATCTTAGGATACGCATGCGCCCGGCCGATTGCAAGCCGGGGGCGTACAGTTCAGACGCTCCGATCACGCGCAGGGTTCAGGGCATCGGCCCAAGAAAGACGCCTGCCGAGCCCCAGAAAGGGACCCGCCGCCGGGCTCTAACCCATGCTAGAAACATGGGTTACGATGCCCACAGGACCGCGCCCATCTGCCCCCCGCGCCGTCCTGCCGATCGCCTGCCGGTTCATCCGCGCGCAACGTTCCCCGATCACATGCTCGTGACGAGATTCACACCATTCGCGCCGCGCCTGCCGCAATCGCCGCGACGGCAGGTGCGAACCCTGCTCGCGCCGTCCTTCAGCGAGACGTTGGATGGGGCCTGGCATCGGAGCGGAACGCCACTCCCTCGGCCAGGGTCGCACGCAATCAATGACGCCACGGCTCCCAAACGTGGATATTCGGTTCGGGCTCGTGACGCAGGTACTTGCCGATCAGGAAGTCATCCAGGAGGCACTCGCAGTAGACGCACGCCGTGTATGCAGGCGTTGCGGCCACGGGTTGAATCGCCACCGCGCCCGGCCCAGCCGAACTGATTACGGGAACGAAGTCGGAAACCTGGATCCAGCCGCTCTGGACCTGGCCGCCGACCGTCACCTGGGTGCCGACCCAGGCATCGCGAACCTCGTGGACGACGATCTGCTGCCCCTTCGGCAAGACCGCCACAACATCTGTGCCTCGAAATAGTTGTGCAGATGGGGCTGCGACCGATACCGTGTCGCCCGGCTTCAGGCTTGAGCTCAGAAGATCCGCGCCGACCGCCGGCCCAACGCACACCAGGATCGCCCCCAACACCAGACACGACAGCGACAGACGACCTACGCCAGAGAACATGAGACACCTCCTGACGCCACGCAGGCGTCCAACAGCTAGAGAGGCCGGTGTGGCCAACGCGCGCTGGCCGCGATTCCCCCCTGTGTGAGGCGGGACCGTCAGCACCGAAAACGTCGATCGCGACCCGGTTCAGAACCGCCACCGCCCGTTTGGGTGGATGGGAGAAACCAAGTCGCCGACCCGTTGGAAACCGGCTCCCAGGACCTGCCAAAAGACACGACTACAAGTCCTATTTTTTCCAGCCAGAGCTAGTCCCGTCCAATAGAAAACCTGGCATAATTGGCAAAATGGCGCGATCTGGGCGAGATAGACTGTCGCCCACACGCAGTAGCCCAAACCCGCCATGCGAAACCTGTTTATTGCCCCTCAGATAGACAATGCAACGAGGGCGACCAGCGGGAGCCCGGTTTCGCGGTGC
>CALARR010000069.1 GCA_937889015.1 uncultured Planctomycetales bacterium
TCAGACCTCCTGACATACCCGCTTCATGATATGACGGGTTCGGAGGTCTGAACAGCCAGGCGGAGACGTAGATGGGTACCGGGAAACGGGACAGCCAGGGCGTCAAGCTGCCCGCACAACGCTGAGAGCGCGGCGGTGCGGTGTGGCGAGGATTGACGCGCGATCGTCACCCGCAGTTCGCCGCCGGCAACTTCCAGCCGCGCGGGCGATTGCAGGGCGGCGTGGAGCAGCGTGCGGCCTTCGTCGTCGGCTCGGGCATAGTGGCCCTGAAGCATTCCCTGCAGTTGCGTCTCCACGTGGTAGGCGGCCATCTTGATCGCATCGGCGATCAGTTTCTTCTCCGTCTTCAGCCTCATCCGCTCGGTGGCGGGGATTCGCGGTGGAGTTTGTTTGCGTTGATCCAGCAGCCGCTGGATTCGGGCCTCGGCCTGCTGGAGTTGCTCGCGGAGTTCGGCATGCACGATCTTGAATCCACGCATCGTTGGCCGGATTGACTCCTCGTTGGCCGCGGCTTCTCGGCCCAGTTCGCTTCGAAAACGGGCCACCTCCGCGCGGGCCTCTTTCAATTGCCGCGTGAGCCGAAGCCACTGGGGATTGCGGCAGTCGATCGCTTCGGGCAGTGCCTCTGCCCCGTATTCGACCAGCGCGTCCAGGGCGAACTCTTCCTCCGCGTACTTGAAGTAGTTCTCCTGACGCCAACGACGGAACATGCGGTAGCACACCATCACGGCCGAGAGATCCTGGCGGTTGGTGAGGATGGGCGTCTGGCGTCCGCCGTCACGCAGCACCCGCACCTCGCGCATCCACAGATAACGCCGACGCCTTTTTCTCCGCCTGTTCTTCCCTTTTCCCTCCCAGGGCAACGTCCCCACGCGAACCCGTGGCCGATCGCAGAGTTGGTATTCCCGCCCGACTCCCTCGACCTCCTCCCGCTGGCGGACGAACAGCGCCCCAGGGAGTTTCGGCACTTTCCCTTTGCGGTAGGTCAACACGTCGAATCCCATGTCGATCAGCCGGGCGAAGAGCTTGGGGCTATAGCCGCCGCGGTCGAAGACCACGGTCATCCGCCGCCCGTCGCCCACCAACCGCCGCACGTCGGCCAGGATCGGCTCCAACACTTGCGTCAGCTTGGCGTTGATCTCGCTGGTCACGACCATCAGCGGTTCGCCGTGGACATCATGGACCCAGGTGTCGGTGGCTGCGGGCGTGACCACCTGCCGCTGGGCCTTCTTGGCCTCAAACAGCGAGAATTTCCCGTGGTATTCCCGCACGTGCCCGTCGAGATACAGAAACGCCACACGCTGCGGGTCCGCGGCGATCCGCCGCCGGGCCAACTCGTCCATCAGCGGCCTGGCCCGTCCCGTCGCCGCCATCTGCGTGAACTTGCGTCGCACCGTCTTGACTTCCGGTGCCCGGTCCAGCCCCAGGATCGCCCCCAGATCCTCCGGGCGGTATTCTTTGAAATGCTCCGGACGCTTGATCCGCAACAACGCCGCGAGAAACAGCGTCACCACGATCGTCCGCAGGCCGTAAAACGACGGGTGCAGGGAACCGTAGACCTTCACGAACGCCTGGATCAGTCCGTGGCGGACCAACAGGGGCACGGCCAACAGCGCCCCGGCACGTGGCAGGCACTCCTGATCGGCAAACAGAGGCGCCGCGTCGTCCAGCAACCCCAGGCGAGCCATGCATCGATCGAGGCTGCGATCATGCGGATCGCGGTCCCAAGCGGACGACGCTGCGGGGACCGATTCGACGGCCGCGGCATCGAGTTCCCAAGACGCGGGCGAAGACGAGACCAGGCCTACGGCGAGCGAGGGCGTTTCCGCCGGCAGTTCGCCAATCGGCTCCAGCACAACAGTCGGGGCGAAGGCCGAGGCGTCGGCCAACTGCGAAGCTTGCTCCTTGATCTGCGGCAGCATCTGCGGAAGCGCGGCCGGCTTGCGGGTCAGCCCCAACCGCTTCAAGGTCCGGCGGATCGTAGTCTCGTCGACTCCCAGCCGCTTGGCCATCTGGCGGTTAGAACATCCCGCGGCGAACCACCGCCGCACCAGGTCCTCTTGGCTTCTGTCCAACTCGCACGGACGTCCCGTGGGCTTCTTGGAGATCAGGCCGTCGATGCCGTGCTTGCGGTACTGCTGCTCCCAGCGACTCTGCGTCGCCACGCTATGACCGAACGCCCCGCAGATGTCCTCCTGCGTGGCCACGCCGGATTGCCGCAACGCGACGGCCACCAAACGCCGATGGACCTCGTCACTCAAGGCCACGCGATAGATCGGCTCGTGCCGAAGGAAGACCACGCGATAGCCGTCGCTATCCACAAACCACACCGAAGCATTGAGAAACGTGCGGCCATCGGGCGGGGCTTCTTCCAACGGCAACAACGATTGGGCAGAGGCGTGCGTGTTCATGCAACTTCAGACGCACGAAGCCCTGGAAATGTTCCCGGAAACCGCTCACAATTTCCGCCGCACCGGCACCTCGAAACCCGCGAAATCCCCGAGGATCAGGCAGCTATGTCAGGAGGTCTGAAGTTGCGATGGCAGGCGCGCTATAGCGGTTGCCTGGGCAGAGTATACAATGGCCCTTGCGAGGAGGCACAGTCGCTGAACCTCTGAGCGCCTTGCGCCACCAGCAGGGAACC
>CALARR010000070.1 GCA_937889015.1 uncultured Planctomycetales bacterium
GACCAGGTTCGCTCCACCCCACCGGCCGCCCAACTGGCAACGCCGGCCGCCAGCACTGGAACGCATCCCAAATCCGACATCCAGCATTCCTCCCGCCCGGACGTCCTCGAATCGCCTCCGCATCGCCCCTCGTCCCTCCCAGGCCCGTGCATCGTGTCCCAGAAGCCCGATTCCCAGCCAGCGCCTTGCGCAGCCCGATCTCCGCAACCCGTGGCCAGTCCCTAGCAGGCGCGCTTCACCCATCGCCTTTCCACCCTAACCCCCAAGACCCAAATCCAACATCTCAAATCCAACATCCAACATCCAACATCTGCTGCGCCGAACGCAGACCGCCTGGCCGCGAGAATAGCTGCGGTTCAAGAAAGGCTTCGGGCACGCGGCAGTCTCCTGGCTCGGCAAGGCGTGATCGTGGCCACCTGGCGCCATGTGGCCGGACGCCGCTACGGGCCCTACTACCGCCTGGCCTTCCGCGACCACCGCCGGCAGTGTTGCCTCTACCTTGGCCGCGACTCGGCCCTGATCGAGGCCGTGCGCGGCCTGTTGGCCCAACAGCAGCACGCGCATCGCCGTGCCCAGACCTTGGCGCGCCTGCAACGCAAGGCGCACAACGCCCTGCGCGCCGAGCTTGCCACGCTTCGCCAGCAGCTTACCGACTGCGGCGTGCATCTGAAGGGCCTAGGCCACGTCGCACGCGTGCGCCGCAAAGCACCAGGGCAGAACCTCCCAGCAACCCCGTCCAGGCCAGCCCAACATCCAACATCCAACATCCTTCTTACGCCCACTTGTTGACCAAAGAGTCAATGTCGTCATTCGTCTTTCGCCATGCGACATGCGCCGATCGCTCCCCGGCGACGCTCACAGACGACAATCACCGCCCCCAAGACTGCCAGCAGCGCGAACGAGGTCCCCACCACCCATGGATTGGAGATCCCATAGTCGACCCACGGCCGGAACAGCGTCACCACGCTGGCCGCCGTGTACAGTTGCGGCACGAACAGCGAGGCGATCACGGCCCAGCCCACCAACCGCGTGCTCCAGGCCGGACCCGCGGTGAACAGATACTCCATCGCCACCACGACCAGCAAGAAGCCCTGCGTGAACAGCCGGGAGGAGTCGTAGGCAATGAACAACTGGGCCCACGTGCAGGCCAGAATCAACAGCATCGACCAGACCACACGGCGCTGGCGCGTCCAGGCGTGGAAAGCGGCCACGATCGGGACGATCCACATCGCCTTGAGGAACCCGAGCAGCCCCACCGGTTGGCACCAACCGGACTGCCGGAACCAGTAGGTCGGCCTGGACGGGAGATCCCGGAAGTAGAAGCCGACCGTGAAACGGAATTCCTGCCGACTGGCCAGCCAGTAGCGAAACGCGCCGTAGCAGACCAGCGACACTGCCAGGGCGACGCCGATTTCTCCCAACCGCTTCGTCCAAGGACGCCTGTTGTCGCCCAGGCGCAGCCAGACGAACCAGGGCGTCAGGAAGACCACCGATTCGCGGTTGAACAGGCCCAGCAGAAAGCAGAGCCAGAACCACACCGGCCGCTCGCGGAACCACCACATCAGCAACAATAGCGCCAACGACGCCGAGTCGGTGTAGCCCGAGTTGAACATCGAGTTCAACGTGACCTGCGAGAAGGCCAGCACGGCCGTGGCCGCCACGGCGTCGGCCGGATGCGACACGCGCGTGCGAAAATAGCCATAGCCCACGTACAGCACCAGCCAGGCCGTCCACAAGTTGGTGACCACGATCAAGTCGCCGCGCAGCAGCAACAGATAGCTCACCAGAGGAGTCAGGATCCGGTGCGGAAAGAAGATCTCCGGGTGAATACCGAACGGGTCCGCGGCCAGGGCCGCGTATTGCCCGGCAAAGCCCTCCAGGCTCAACGTCGGTCGCGTGTAGATGGCCGCCGCCGCCAAGAAGACCAACGACACCAGCAGGCCGCTGACCACCGGCCCCAGCCGTCTCTGCATGGCGGTGACCAGGGCGTCGATCCGTGCCTCGGCGCACGGCCGGGCCGGACAGAGCACCAGCAGCGTTGCCCAGCCCAGCAGCGTCAGCCCGGATGCCGTCAGGAAATAGGAGAGGTAGATCACGGGCGCGCTTAGAACCTATCCGAGAACCGCCCCAGCCAAGTCGGGCGGCCTGCAGGGCCGAACAGCCGACTGGTTCTGGGACCGGCTCTTAATGCGTGTGGCAATCACCGGGTGCTGGGTGCCATGCCCACGCTTGCCGTGGGCATGCAAGACCTTGACCGATAATGTCTCATCTCCGTGACATGCTGTACTAGCCCCCATTTCTGGTTAGCTCGCGGATAGGCAGATTTGGGTATGATGGACCGATCCCAGGACTGGAAATGTGGCGCTACAAACTCCAAGGAGGTGGACGATGGTCTCCAAGGTTCTCCCCAGTGCGAATTCCCTGTTGCTGATGGGCCTCGGGCTCCTGGTGTTGGGCTGCATTGCCATCGCATCGCCAGCCGTTGCCGGCACGTCGGTGATGTTCGTGATCGGCGCGGTCCTCGTGATCTCGGGCCTGGCCCAGATCGCTCACGGCTTCTACGAGCCCTCTTGGTCCGGAAAACTGCTGTCGTTGATCCTCGGCGTGATCACTTTTCTGGGAGGGCTGGCCGTCCTGGCCCATCCGCTTTTCGGACTGACCGTGTTGACCCTGGTCCTGGCCGTCTATTTCGTGATCGAAGGCTTCTGGAAGATCATCGCCTCGTTCTCCCTCCGGCCCGCCGCCGGCTGGCTGGCGATCCTGGCCAGTGGCCTGATCGCCTTGCTGTTGGGGCTGCTCATCTGGACGGAATGGCCCCTGTCGGGCCTGTGGGCCGTGGGCACCCTGGTCGGCGTGGACCTGCTCGCCACCGGCATCGCCCTCATCTTCCTGTCGTCCACCGTGCGCCGCCTGCAAGCGTCCACCTGAAGCGCATGGCCGTCGCCAGACGGCGCTGCCTCCCGGGATCACCAGAGCTACGATGGGGCTTTCGCCGGAAACGCTGCACAAAGACGCGATGTGCACCCAGTTCTCGAAAGCCCTCTATGGCACGGCGTGCTCCACCGTCGTCTCCGGCGCGTGATGCGCCCCGTGATCGAACCAGTCGGCCGCCAGTGTCCGCGTGCTCACCAGCGAGATCGTCATCCGCCGCGGTTGTTGTCGTCCCTGCAAGTTCACCTGCTCAAAGCGAATCTGTCCGATGAGGCTTGTGGTCGGATGGAACCAGATCGATATCGCGCGTGGCCCCTTGGTCACCGGATCGATCTTCCGCGCGTGCAGGTGGCGCCACTGCGTCGGATCATCGGCGGACAGTGGCTCGGCAGGGCCCTCCTTGATGTCGTAGCCGTATCGCAGATCCAGCAGGGTCGATCGCACGTCGACAAACGGAATCGTGGCTAGACTCTCAGGCATCGGCAAACGGAAGTCGCTCGGATCGCTGCTGACCAATACGGGTCGTTTTGGCCGGACGAGCCAGTTCTCGCGGCCGTTGCTGCCATTGATCACCATCTGCCCCTTGACCGTGGGCCGATAGAGTACGAATTGGTTGCCGCCGCGTACATAGAGGACGGCACGATCCAGGCCAGGGCGATGATCTGTGGGGGGAGGGGTGCCGGATTCCGGCCGGCTCGGTTTGGGGCCCGCTTTGTGCTCGGCGCGGCTGTCGGAGGGCTCCACAGAAATCTCGTACGTCCGATCCGTCGACTCGTCCCATGCCTCCACGACGCGCGCCAACGCCGCGATCGCCGAGTTCGATGTCGCCACATAGACCCAGCTCGCAACGCCAATCAACAGCGACACGGCCGCCGCCCATCGCAGCATCGCCCCCACATGACGACGCCGCTGAACCGACACCATGGCCGGTCGTGGTGCTTCGATCCCATGCACCGACTCTTGATGTATGGCCGCCAACACACGTTCGATCCGTGTCTTCCGGGCAGCGGCCTCCCGGTCGTCTAGATGCTGCAGCAGCGCGTGCACGAGTTGCATCCCAGCCGCAGCCGAAAATGTCCGGTCGTCGAGCGCCCCCACAGGCAGTTCCGGCGTCGCTTCCGGCAAATGGCCCCGTGCTGCGGTCCCGGCGTCACCATCCATCCACCAGCCGAGGATGCGGTCGAACTCGGCTCGCAAGCGGGCGTCGTCGGATGAACTCATGGCTTGGGCTCCCACACAGCGACAGGGCCGCAACCAATGCGGTCCACCGCATCAACCCGCTGCCGGCACTCCCGGCTTCTTTTCGACGAATGAACGGCCTTTGTCGTTACGGACACAGAAGGCCTTTGCGCTGCAGGCAGCTCGCCAACAAGGCCCGCGCACGCTGCAAACGCTTCTTGATCGCCTCATGCGTGACATCCAACAACGCGGCAATGCCATCCGCCGTGCGATCCTCCTGATAGCGCATCCAAATCGTCTGCCGATGCGGTTCTGGCAGAGCCGCAACGCACTCGCGCAGGGCGGCAATCTTGTCGTCCCAGGTGTCGCCAGTCCGCTCGCTGATCCGCTGCACCTGCCGATCGAGGTGTTCCAGCACCTCTTCGTCGCACAACATCAGATCCCGTTGCGACTTGCGCGCATGAGCCAGGACCAGGCGACCCGCAATCCCACGCAGCCACGGCCCAAACGGGCGCGTCCGGTCATACTCGTGCAATCGTCGCCACGCGACCAGCATCGTTTCCTGAAACAGGTCTTCGACCACCGGCTGATTCCATACGACGGCGCGCAGGTAGGTCATCAACATCTCGGTGTTCTCGCGCACCAGGATCTCGAAGACCGTCTCGGCTTGAATGGGCGATAGATCAGACATGGCAGCCAGACTCTCGCAACTCCGCAAGCAGGAACCTGGAAGAGGGGCTCCGCCCGACTTCGACCCTCGGACGTCCTCCTGCTATTGTCGGGTCAGCACGCGACGGGGACAGAATTCCTGCCCTTCCTGAATCCTCCAGGGGTCGTATCCGCCTGTCCACCGATCCTGGCCGCAGCACAGCCGGGATCAGCGGTGGTCCGAGCTGCCTGGGTATCCTGTCCCCGTCAGGAACCTGTTCCCGAACCACCTGGCCCGTCTGAGCGGCCCAGCGGGATCCGATTCCGGGACCGGATGCGAGGTCGGAAAGGGACGTTTCACCGATTCTACCGGTTGCCTGTCCCCGTTTCCAATCCAGGCGACAAGTAGTTTCAGAACCGATCTGAGCAACGATAGGTGAGTCGATCTCATCCGACCGCCCGGTCTGGCCGCGACGGTCCGCAGATCGGCTCCTCAATCAAGCCATCCTGTGCGTGAAAGGTCCCCAGTCATGCGGCGTCATGGAATCGCGGCGGCCGTGTTGAGCATCGAAGCCCTGGCGTTATCGATGGTCGCTCTGGCAGGAGAGTCACGCACGGTGGTTCCTGGCGTGATTCCCGGCTTCGTGCAACTCCCGTCCGGCCAGTTCCAACGGGGCGATCACCACGGCTTCGCCGATCCGAAACACGGCAGCGACGAAGTCCCTGTGCGAAACATCCGCGTGGATGCTTTCGCCATCGCCGTCCACGACGTCACCACCAAGGAATATTGCGGGTTCCTCAACTCCGCGCTGGCACAGAAGTCGATCGAGGTCCGCAGCGGCGGCGTCTACCTGCGGGGCGCGAAAGACCTGTTGTGCGAGACCCGCGGCATGTCTGCCTACAGCCGGGTCGGCTGGGACGAGAAGTCCTTCATCGTGTTGGACGGCAAAGAAGATCATCCCATGGTGTGTGTGCGCTGGGAAGGCGCAGCGCTCTACTGCAACTGGTTGAGCGCGCAGAAGAGCCTGCCCAAGTGCTACAACACATCCACCTGGGAATGCGACTTCAACACCAGCGGTTTCCGCCTGCCCACCGAGGCCGAATGGGAATACGCCGCGCGCGGCGGCCAGCACGATCCGTATTGGAACTTTCCCTGGGGGAATGAAGCCGATCCGGCCAAGGCCAATTGGCCCGAGTCGAAGAACCCCTACCGCGCCGGCCCGGAGCCGTGGACCACGCCCGTCGGATTCTTTGACGGCAAGCTCCATCGCAAGGCCGATTTCGATTGGCCAGGTTCCGAGGAGAGCTTCAAGACGTCCGACGGCGCCAACGGCTACGGCTTGTACGACATGTCAGGCAATGTCTGGCAATGGTGCACGGAGTGGTACGAGCGCCACTACTACGCCTACTGCCCGGAGGCCAATCCCCCCGGTCCGGCCGAAGGCAGCCCCATGCCCGACGGCAAGCCCTATCGCTGCCTGCGCGGCGGCAGTTGGTTCAACGGCCAGTACGGACACGGCCGCGTCTCGAACCGCGACCCCTCGTACTTTCGCGGCCCGAAAGACCCGGACCATCCCTTCTACCACATCGGATTCCGGGTGGTGCTGCCGATCGAGGCCGAGCGACGGCCGGTCGTGAAGCCGACGTCCGTTCAGCGCGTGAAGGCCGCCGAGGGCGGCCCCCAAGGCAAGCCGCCGCGCGACGGAAATCGATCCGAGGGTCGGCGGCCTCCGCGCGGCGACAACCGACGCGGAGGCCCCGACCGCGACCGGGCACCGAGAGACGACCCACGTCCGCCTCGGGATCAAGCGGATCGGGTGGCTCTCGAATCGTCGCAACCGTCGCTCTCGAAGCCGGTGGCCGGGTTCGTGCTCAGCAGCCCGGAAGTTGCTGAGGGAGGGGCGTTGCCCAAGGACTACACGGGCGACGGGAGCAGTGCGACGCTGCCGCTCGCGTGGAGTGGGGCCCCCGCGCGGACGCGGAGTCTTGCACTCGTGATGCACCACGCCGCACCGGACGGAATCAAATGGTACTGGATTCTTTACAATATCCCGCCCGAAATGGACCGCCTGCCCAAGAACGTGCAGGGCGTCGGGACCCTGGGCAGCAACAGTGTCAATCCGCACGTTGGCTACGCCCCGCCGCACTCCAAGGGTCCGGGGCCGAAGAAGTACACGTACACCCTGTACGCCTTGTCGGCCCCGCCGAAGATCGACTATCCCCCGGCCAAGGTCACGCGCGACGTGCTACTGGCCGTTATGCAGGGCCTGGTCTTGGGCAGCGCCGAATTGAACGTCATCTATTCGCGCGATGGTGAAGAAAAGCCGCAGGCCAAGCCGCCGCGCTGATTGGCTTACCGAAAACCCTCCTTCCAGGAGCATGACCATGAAACGTGGAACACTGGTTGCCGCTTCCGGCGCGGCTTTGATGCTGATCGCCTGGGTTGCCTGGGCCCAACCGCGAGGCGAAGACGGTCGCCAGCCGCCTCGCAAGCCGGAGCCCCGCCCGCAGCGCGGCGAATCGGCCTCGTTCACACGCGAGGAAATTGCCGCGGCCAACCGCGTCGGGCCGGGCGGTCAGACGGTTGGATTGTTCAAGAAGCTGCCGCAGGCTTGTCCCGGTTACACCTTGTTCGCCCCAAAGCACCACACGCTGATCTATCTGATGGACAACGACGGGCGGGCCGTGCACCAGTGGAAGAGCCAGTACGAGCCGGGGCAGTCGGTCTATCTGCTGGAGAACGGGCACCTGCTGCACTGCTGCTTCACGCGCAACAAGGGCTTCACGCGGGGCGGTGAAGGAGGCCGGCTCGAAGAATTCGATTGGGAAGGCAACCTTGTGTGGGAGTTCGAGTACTCGACCGACGAATACCTCTCGCACCACGACGTGAAGCCGCTGCCCAACGGAAACGTCCTTGTGTTGGCCGTGGAGAAGAAATCCCACGAGCAGTGCATGGCCGCCGGCTTTGATCCCAAGATGCTCCGCGACGACCAACTCTTTCCCGAGTTCATCATCGAGGTCCAGCCCACCCGTCCCAAGGGCGGCAAGGTCGTCTGGGAGTGGCACGTATGGGATCACCTGATCCAGGGCAACGACCGCACGAAGCCGAATTTCGGCGAGGCGGCGGCCCATCCCGAGCGGATCGACGTCAACGCCAACGGCCGGCCGGTGCCTGCCTTCTGGAATCACGGCAACTCCATCGCCTACAACGCCAAACTGGACCAGATCGTGCTCAGCGCGCGCGGCTGCAACGAGATCTGGGTCATCGACCACAGCACCACAACGAGAGAAGCTGCGGGCCGGACCGGCGGGCGAGGCGGCAAGGGGGGCGATCTGCTTTATCGCTGGGGGAACCCGGCCGCCTATGGTCGCGGCACCACGCGCGATCGCCAGTTGTTCCAGCAGCACGACGCGCAGTGGATTCCCGAGGGCTATCCCGGCGCCGGTCACATCCTGATCTTCAACAACGGTTTGGACCGCGGCTATTCCACCGTCGAGGAGATCGTACCGCCCATGGACTCCCGCGGCCGTTACATGATCGAGTCCGGCAAGCCCTTCGGACCCGAGAAGCCCGTGTGGAAGTACCAGGCCAAGAACCCGACCGATTTCTACTCGTCGGAGATCTCCGGGGCCCATCGTCTGCCCAATGGCAACACCCTGATCTGTGCCGGCGTGCGCGGACTGTTCTTCGAGGTCACGCCCGCCGGCGAGACGGTCTGGGAATACGTCAACCCGGTGGTCCACAACGGCATCCTGGCCCAGGGCGAGCGATCGGGCCTGGATCACCGTGGACACAACTGGAACGCCGTATTCAAGATCCACCGCTACGAGCCCGACTATGCGGGCCTGGCCGGCCGGGACCTGGCGCCGAAAGGGCCGATTGAGCAGCCCATTTCCATGCGTGGCAAGACGGGTTTTGCCGAACAAGCGGCCGAGGGCGAACCGGCCGGCAAGGAAGCGCGCGGCGCAGATCGCCGCAAACCGCCGCGCGACGACGAGCCGCGTGGCAAGTCTGGCGACCGTCGCCCGCCTCGTGATGACAACCGCCGCGATCGATGAGGAGCCTTTCCATGATGCGTACACTCACCGCTTGGTTCTTGCTGGCCAGCTCCGCCTTGGCTTACGAGCGGCTGCAGGGGCCCACCGAACTGCTCTTCCACAACAAGGAAAAGGCCTTTCAGGGCTACACCCTGTTCGGTGTAGGCGGTACCAGCTTCCTGATCGACATGGAGGGCCGCGTCGTCCACACGTGGAAACTGGGCACGAACCCACGCCTCTTGGACAACGGCAACCTGCTGGATGCCACGCGCGACGACCCGAGCGGTTTCCAGGGGTTCCAGGAAGTGGATTGGAGCGGCCGTGTCGTGTGGGAGTACAAGGAGGAACGTGAGGGCTACGCCCCGCATCACGACTGGGTACGGATCTTCAACAAGAAGCTCGGCGCTCCGACGACCCTCTATATCGCCAACAAGTCGGTTAGCCACCAACAGGCCATCGCCGCCGGGGCCGACCCCAGCCGCGGGCCATACGACGGCACGCAGATGGACGCCATTGTCGAAATCGACATGCAAGGCAACGTCATCTGGGAGTGGTGGTTCTTCGACCACGTGATTCAGGATCTCGATCCGGCGAAGGCCAACTATGTGGGCCAAGGCAAGAAGATCGCCGACTTTCCGCACCGGATCAACATCAACCTGCCCGGCCGTCCCCCCAAGCGAGACTGGCTGCACTGCAACGCCTTGGACTACAACGCCGAGCTGGGACATGTCGTCACCAGTTCCGTGCAGGGTGAGATCTACGTGATCGATCACGACAAGACCTTTCTCCCAGGCGACCCCGCGGCAAGCATCAAGTTGGCGGCCGGAGCGGCAGGCGATTTTCTCTACCGCTTTGGCGACCCGGCCCGCTACGACCAGGGCGATCCCCCCCGAATCCTGGAGAACTGGGACAACTCCACCTCCGGTCATAAGCAGATCGGCGGTTGCCACGACGTACACTGGATCAAGCCGGGCCTGCCGGGCGCAGGCCACATCATGATCTTCAACAACGGCCAGTACCTGTTCGACCGGACCTCGCAGTCCTCGATCCTGGAAATCAACCCGTTTGTCGACGACCAGG
Organism: uncultured Planctomycetales bacterium; assembly: GCA_937889015.1. GTDB lineage: Bacteria > Planctomycetota > Planctomycetia > Pirellulales > Thermoguttaceae > CALARR01. The sequence goes on from CALARR010000070.1 coordinate 9,877, forward strand.
GCAAAGACACCGGTTGCTACGTCAATCCGCCCGATGCTGGTTACGAACAGATCCGTCCCCCTCACGATACGCACAAGCCCACCAAACGCGTATCGCGGCAGATCGTCTGGAGCTATCAATCCAAGGCCAACCAGGGCTTCTTCAGCCACATCGGCTCCGGCGCGCAGCGCTTGCCTAACGGCAATACGCTGATCTGCTCCGGCACCTCGGGCCATCTGTTCGAGGTCACCGTCCAAGGCGAACCGGTGTGGGAGTACATCAACCCCATCTCGCGCGAGTTAGGCACCGTGAAGGTCCTGCCCGATTGCTTGCCGATGACCAACGCCCTGTTCCGCGCGGCCCGGTATGCCCCGGATCATCCGGCGCTGAAGGGCAAGGACCTGAAGCCCGTGGGGACGATCACCGAGGCTTTTCCGCGCAAACCCGACCCGCGCGGGCCGCAAGGCAAGCCAGACCGCGGCGAGGAACGCCGCAAGCCCGGCCGGGGCGGCCGGGGAGAAGCCAAAGATGGTGAACGGCGCAGCGGAGACGACCGCCCCGGCGAACGAAATCGACCTGAGCCCAGAGACAGATCGTGAACCTCGCGACACAACGATGCATGCTGCTGGCCCTGTTGGCGACCGTGTGGACAACAGCGGCGCCGGCGCAGCAGCCCGACAGCGTCATCGCACCGGGCGCCAAGCCGACTGAGGCCGGCGGCGGTTTTCAGTTCACCGAAGGACCTGCGCCCGACGCGCGCGGCAACGTGTTCTTCACCGACGTCCGCGCCAGCCGTATCTATCGTTGGACGCCAGACGGCAAGATCAAGGTCTTTCGTGAAGACACCGGCAACGCCAACGGGCTGGCCTTCGACAAGGCGGGCAACCTGCTGGCCTGCGAGGGCGAGCGCGGCCGCGTGGTGTCGATCGATCCGCAAGGCCGCGTGACCGTGGTCGCCGATCAATACCGCGGCCGGCCCTTCAACCAGCCCAACGATCTGTGGGTCGATCCGCAGGGTGGGGTGTACTTCTCCGACCCAATCTACGGCCGTGGCCGGAAGAACCAGGACGGGGAACACGTCTACTATGTCATTCCGAAGCGCACCAAGGTCATCCGGGTGATCGACGACATGCTACGGCCCAACGGCCTGGTGGGCACGCCCGACGGAAAGGTCCTCTACGTCACTGACCACGGCGCCAAGCAGACATTCCGCTACGACATCGCGTCTGACGGTGCCCTGACCAACAAGCGGCTCTTCGCCCCCGTCGGCGCCGACGGAATGAAACTCGACCAGGAAGGCAACCTTTACCTGGCCGAGAACGGCATCGTCGTGTACGACCCGGCCGGTAAGCGGTTGCAGTCGATCGAGATTCCCGAACAGCCGACGAACCTGTGTTTCGCGGGTCCAGACGGCCGCACCCTGTTCATCACCGCCCGACCGGTGATCTACACTCTCCGCATACGTTTCGCGGGGGCGGGTATCCAGTCCCAAGGAGAGAAACGATGAAAGCGAATGGGCTGGCCGTTTGCGTCTTGCTTCTGGCCGGGGGCCTGGCTGTCGGACCGTGCACCGCAGCCGCGGCTCCTCCGCCGGGTCGCAGCCCGCGGCCGAACTTCGTCTTCATCCTGGGCGAAGGTCATGGGTGGTCCAGCACGTCGATCCAGATGGACGACGGCGTGGCGGACTCCAAGAGCACCTACGTCCGCACGCCGAACTTCGAGAAACTGGCGCAGAGCGGCATGCGCTTTGCCAGTTTCTACGCCCCTTCGCCCCGCTGCACACCATCACGCGCGGCACTGCTGACCGGCAAGAGCCCAGCCCAGTTGCATATCACCTTCGTCAACGAAGGCAAGAAGGACAGCAGCGGCAGCGCCTACGGCAAAGTCCTCACGCCGTCCAGCTCCACAGAGCTAGCGACCGGCGAGACGACTATTGCCGAAGTGCTCCAGCGGGTCGGTTACGTCACCGCCCATTTTGGCAAGTGGCACCTGGGCCGGACCGATCCCAGCCAGTACGGGTTCGACGTCAGCGACGGACCGACCAGCAACGGCGGCCCGGACAACGTCGACAATCCGCATCCCAAGCAACTCTACGGTATGACCGAACGGGGCATGGACTTCATGACGCGGCAGGTGCGCGCCGGTCGCCCCTTCTACCTGCAACTGTCGCACTATGCCGCGCGGCAAGGAGGCGACGCCCTGCCGGAAACCGTGGCCGCGGTCAAGAAGTGGGGCGGCCAATTGGGCGAGCGGGAACAAGCCGACGCCGCGGCCCTGCTGGATCTGGACCTGGCCTTCGGTCTGGTGCTGAAGAAGCTGGAAGACCTGGGCATCGCCGGCAACACCTACGTGATCTTCACCACCGACCACGGAACGCCGGGGCGCAATCCGCCGCTCGCCGGCGGCAAGGGCACCGTCTCCGAAGGCGGCCTGCGCGTGCCGCTGGTGATTCGCGGGCCGGGCGTCAAGCCGGGTGCGTGCTCGCAGGTGCGGGCCGTGGGTGCGGACCTGTTTCCCACGATCGCCGAGCTCGCACGTGCCGGCCAACCGCTCCCCAAGGGCGTTGAAGGCGGAAGCTTGGCGCCCCTGTTGAGCGGCGCCGGCCACCGCATGGTGAAGCGTGCCCGGGAGGAATACGTGGTTCACTTTCCACACTATGACAAGGACCCGATCGGTCCGGCCTCGGCAATCCTGCTCGACGATTTCAAGCTAATCCGCGTTTATGAGACCGGCGCGCGGCAACTTTTCAACATAGCCACGGATCCCGCCGAACGCCGCGACCTTGCGCAGCAAATGCCTGGCAAGGTCAAGGAACTGGACCAACGTCTGACCGAATACCTCGCCGCGATGAACGCCCAGATGCCCCAAGTCAACCCGAGCTACTCCTCCGGGAAGGCCGAACCACCCCAAAGTACCGACCGACACGCCTCTCACGACAAGAAGCCCGACGGTCACAAGGCCCACAAAGATCGGCCACGAAAGAAAAGGTCCCAATGAACGTGCATCGTGCCCGGTACACGATCTGCCTGGTCCTCTGCGTCAGCACGGTGACGGGGGCCGCCGCGGACAAACGGAACCGCGGCCCGGAGCGACCCGAGCAACCCACACAGAATTCGACCTGCAACGATGTGCCCGACCATAGCCTGGACGTGATTCTGGCCCGACCTACGCAAGACAGCGTCACGCTGAGCGTGCTGGCCTATCAGGACACCGAGGGGGCGATTGCTTACGGCACGCAGCATGCGCAACTTACGCGGCAGACTCCCTTGCGACACTTCACAGCAGGCACACCGGTGGAAGTCCTGCTGTCCGGCCTGCGTCCGAATACACAGTACTTCTACCAGTTCCGTTCTCGCCGCCTGTCTGCTGCGCAAGGCACCTTTCATACGCAGCGTGCGCCAAACAGCACGTTCACCTTCACGATTACGGCCGATTCGCACCTGGACGACCGTGTCAGCGCCGAGTTGTATCAGCGTACGCTGGCCAACGCACTCGCCGACGCGCCGGATTTCCACGTGGACCTGGGCGACACGTTCATGACCGAGAAACACGAGGATCGTGAGAATGCCGCCAAGCAGTACGTCGCGCAGAGATACTACTTCGGCCAACTCTGCCGCTCCGCGCCGCTGTTCCTGGTGCTGGGGAACCACGACGGCGAAAGCCCCCGCGGTCGCGGCAGCGAGGCCGACAGCCTCGCCGCCTGGTCAAACACGATGCGAAAACGCTACTTCCCCAATCCGGTTCCCGACGCGTTCTACACGGGCAATGGCACGAAACACCCCGAGGTTGGATTGCTCGAAGACTACTACGCCTGGCACTGGGGCGATGCACTGTTCGTGGCCCTAGACCCGTTTTGGTTCACCCAGAAGCAGCGCGGCAAGAAAGACAACTGGAAGTACACGCTCGGTGAGGCGCAATATCAATGGCTCCAACGCACACTGGAAACGAGCAAGGCGAAGCTGAAGTTCGTCTTCATCCATCACCTCGTGGGCGGCGCCGATGATCAGTGCCGCGGCGGGGCAGAGGCAGCTCCGCTGTTTGAATGGGGAGGCAGGAATCCTGACGGGAACGACGCGTTTAGGGAGAATCGTCCCGGCTGGTCAGTCCCCATCCATCTCCTGCTTCTCCGAAACCGTGTCACGGCCGTGTTCCACGGCCACGACCACTTGTACGCCAAGCAGGACCTGGACGGCATCGTATACCAGGAGGTCCCTCAGCCGGGCACGCCTGGTGGAAACAAGCCACCACGTTTCGCCCAAGACTACGGCTACCAGAGCGGCGTTCTGCTGCCCAGCGCCGGCCACCTCCGCGTGCGTGTCTCGCACGGCACGGCTACTGTCGAGTACATTCGTACCCACATGCCAGAAGACGAACGATCCGGACCCCGCACAACGTCCGTGGCTCATTCCTATACAATTCCCGCCAGACCGACATCGTCGCGGTAGCCGCTCGCCATCCCTGTTGACTCCGATGTCGCCAGCGATTATCGCTCCCCACAGCTGTGGAGGGCTCATTGACCGTGCAGGTTCCAAGAGCCACATGTCTTCAGATCGGCCGCGAGCGAGAGGACAGAGCCCCCCGACGAACGGGTTGTCGGCCTTGCGTTGGCGCACGGAAACGGCGAGGATGTTGGTTTCGCGCCCGCACAAGGGCCTTGAGCCTATTGGGGCCATCGTCGCCCGGACGGTGTGCGCGCCTGTTGGGCCTGGCTCTCCGCCGGTTGCGATCGCGGTTTCCATCGATCAGGCCCTGCATACCCCAAGACCCCCTCCTTCATGCTCTCCAACGTGCATCTGGCCGAACTGGCCGCGCTGGGAACTGCGGTCCTCTGGACCTGCTCGACGCTGATCTGGACGTCGGCCGGCCGGCACGTCGGCACCTTGGCCGTCAGCTTTCTCCGCCTGGTCATCACCTGCGTGCTGCTCATGGCCTACGGCCGAATCGTGCGCGGACTGTGGTTTCCCAGCGATGCCTCGTGGGACACCTGGCGGATTCTGGGCATTTCGGGTTTCGTGGGCTTCTTCGTGACCGATCTGTGCCTGATCAAGGCCCTGCTCCTCATTGGCCCGCGCTTGACCCTGCTGTTCCAGTCGCTGGCCCCGCCCACGGCGGCCCTGTTGTCCTACTTGATCCTGGGCGATCGGCTCACCCCTTTGGATTGGCTGGCCATGGCCGTCACCTTGACCGGCGTGACCTGGGTCGTGCTCGAACGCGCCAACCATCGCGGCGCAGAGCACACGCATCACCGCACCCTGGGCGTGAGCCTGGCCCTGGCCGCGGCGGTCGGCCAGGCCGTCGGCCTGGTCCTCTCGCGCCAGGGACTGGGCCAGTACGACGCCGTGGCCGCCACGTTCATCCGCGTGATCGGGGCCATGGGCGGCTACCTGGTCCTGGTGACGCTGCTCCGCCGCTGGACGCACATGTTCCACGTCGCCCGGCATGGTCGGGCCATGGCCCTGATGACCCTCGGGGCCCTCTGCGGCCCGTTCCTGGGCGTGGCCCTCTCCATGGTTGCGCTGCGCAACTGCTCGGCCGGAGTCGTCTCCACCATCATTGCCACCATGCCCGTGCTCGTCCTGCCCATGGTCGTCTTGATCTACAAGGAGAAGGTCTCCTGGCGTGCGGCGTTGGGGGCGGCCGTGTCGGTGTTCGGGGTGGCCCTGTTGCTGCTGTGGTGAGCGACCGGAGGGGGCCGATCCTGGTCCTGCACCCTGTTCGACCTAATACGCGCACCACTTCTTGGGGGATCGACTACGAGATCCGGCGTGAAGTACGCGTCGGACTATGGTTTTTGCCATCGCAAGCTGATATTCTTGAATAGATGTCCCGCCTGGGCAGTATCCTGCCTGCCCACGTCCCCCAGCATGGGAGGAGATGCGATGCGCGTGCCAGCCACGGCCTGGATGGCAGCCGGTCTGATCTTGTTGGCGCCCCAGTGGGCCGCTGCTCAGTTGGGCTTCAGCTCCACGCCCAAGAACGCCATCACCTCCAGCAGCACCCTCAAGTCGACCAGCGGCTCAACGCTGTTTGGCAATTCCAAGACGAGCACGCCCAGCAGCGCGGCCAGTGCCAAAGGCACCAGCAGTGAGGCCGTGACGCCCATGCTCGGTCAGGAGTGGCACATCGAACGCACGCACGAGCGTGGCAGTTTCGTGGGCGCTGACTCACGCGACAAGATGGGCTTCATCGGCCGAGGACAGGCCATGGAGACCGGCACGCTCGCCTCGGCCGTAGCCGGTCTACGCCTGCTGATGGGCAACGTGAATGTGCCCTTGCCCTTACGCCGCAATACCGAGATCTACGAACCGCACGTGGCGCTGGGGTTCGAGGTCAGCGCGCCGGCTCCGCAGTCGTTGGGAGTGGCTCTTGGGGAGAAAATCCAGGCGAATCCTGCGTTTCGCCTGACGCTGCCGATCGCGGTGTCGCTGGAAGGGACGACGGCCACGTTGCGGGGAGAGGTTGCCTCCGAGCGGGAGCGTGCCTTGATTGAGCAGCGAGTCCTCTTCGAGCCGGGAATCTACTCGGTACGGAACCAGTTGACAGTGAAGGCTCCGTCCCCAACGGAGAAGCCGTAGCCGAGGCCATCGCCACCGCGCTCCCAGTCGGAGCGTTCAACACGCGCCCCTGTTGCGCGAAGCTGGGCGGAACGTCGATGGTCAGCGTTGAGTCCGAAGCGGTCGCTGGCGTCTGCTGCAGCGGGGCCTCGTGCGACACGGGCCGCACGGCGTTGGGCACGGCCCCGTTGACGGCCCGCGCCTGCGCGAGCCCTTCCCCTGCTCCCGGCGACCGTCGTTTGGCCGTCTTCTCCGGCGGCGTTCCAATCAACGTCTGCCGCACCGGCGTGGAGAGCATCACCTCGCCCGCTTCGGTCTCGAATCGCGTAACCAGCGTCAGATCGCGCTGGGGCCCGTTGGTCTCGTCGAAGGGCAGCCAGAAGTTGTACGAATGCCCGATCTTCGACTGGCTGTAGTGCTTCTCGAGTTCGGCCGCCGGGAAGACGTACTTCCGCTCCGGCGGAGTCTGCACGGGATCCGCGTCCCGGTCGAAGACGTACACCGATAGCGTCCCATCCACCTTGATGGGTTTCTTGTTCTGCTCGTTGTAGAACATGATCCGCCCGCCGAAACCGCGCACTCCGGGCTGACCGGGTTGATTGAACACGGTCTCCGTCCAGATGTCCGTGATCCGCTGCGGGACCTGCGGCTTGTCTTCGCGCGACAGGAAGGGCAGTGTCTTGTTGAGATCGAGCGAGGTGCAGCCGCAAACGGCCGACAGCAACGCTCCCACCGCACACAGGTGACGAATGGCCCACATGGAAACAGGCTCTCACTAAGGACCCCAAGGAATCGATCGCTACAACTCGTCCACACGACGCAACTGACCGGAGGTCGCCGCCGCGCGTCTTCGACTCTCGTTGACTTCGTCGGAGGCCGCCGCGTGGCCCACCGGAACCACCGCATTGAACTGACCACGCTGCAGTCCCGGCGGTGCCCACTCCTCCAACCACGGCGCAGCGCGAGTCTCCGTCTCCACCGGCGGCCCCGATCGCGGCGGCACATTCAGAAACTGCACGGCGGCCGGATCGTTGCCCACCCCGCTGCTGGGACGAACTGGCCACTGCGCTGAACCCGGCGGAACCGCCGGACCAGGCACGGGCGCCGGAATCGGCTCCAGCCGCATCTCGCCTCGGGGAACGGCATTCTCGGGCAGCACGCCGCGCGGATTGCGGTCCGGATAGATGACCGGTGCCCCCTCGCTGGCCGGCACGTTCCGGCCGTCTTCAGTGCCGATATCCCCGTGAATCTGGTGTACGTCCCGGAGACACCACCGCATCCGCGCCGTCTCCATCTGCTTGGCGCGCTCGGCATCCTCGCGCGACCGGACGACGTGGGGAGTGAGGATGATCAGCAACTCGGTCCGCGCTACGTCCCGGCTGTTGTACTTGAACAGATTACCGATGATCGGCAGATCGCCCACCCAGGGCAATTTGCGCTCCACGGTCTGCGTGCTCTTGGTGATCAGACCTCCCAGAACCACCGTCTCGCCGCTGGCCGCACTGACCGTGGTCTGTGCCGTGATCACGTTGATCTTCGGCGAACGGATGACGGTGTTGTTGGATACCGACACCGGGATGCCATCGGCCTCGGCCCCCACGTCGGACTTCTCGGCGTCGATTTCCATGACCACCATCCCATCCGGACTGATCCGCGGCGTGACCGCCAGGATCAGGCCCACGTTCTCCAGCACCACGCTGTTTACCGAGCCGTTGACGTTCACCGCCGTACCTTGGATCCGCGGCACGCGCTGACCGACCTGGATGTAGGCCGGCTGGTTGTCCAAGGTCATGACCTGCGGGCGGCTGAGGACTTCCAGGCAGCGCGAATCCTCCAAGGCCCGAATCAACACGCTGATGTTCTCGCTGCTGGCGGCCAGCACCAGGCCACCGTAGCCCAAGTCCGAATTGGCTCGCGCCAAGTTGAAGCTCGACGTCGCCTGGCCACCCACGGAACTGTAATTGATCGCTCGGTTGGCGGCATTGGGACCGGAACTCCCCAACGCCTGCCCCACGAAGTTCGTGCCCGGCACCAGGGTTGAAGCCAGGACATTGTTGCCGCTTTGCGTGATGTTGCTCAGCACGCTGCGATCGAAGAGCACAGAATCCTGGATGCCCAACTCCACGCCGAACTCGTGGAAGTTGCTCAGGTTGACCTGGCCGATCAACACCTGGATCAGCACCTTTGGTGGCTCCGCGTCGAGTTTCTCGATCAGTTCGCTCACTTCGTCGAAAAACCGCGGCGAGGCACTGAGCACCAGGCTGTTGCTGACGATCTCCGGCACGACCACCACTTCACTCTCGATCACCTCGTAAGGACTGACCACGCCGGGCAAGGCCTGGGCCACCTGCCGCTTGCTCCGCAAGAACTCGTTGATCGCCGAAGCCACGTCCATGGCCGGCGCGTTCTTCAGCCGGTAGACGGCGTTCTGACGGCGTTTCATCTCCTGCTCGTCCAGCCGTAGCAGCAACGCCTCGATAATCCGCAGGTCGCCTACCGAGCCCACGGCGATGATGCTGTTGGTGCGCACATCGACCGAGAATCGCAGCGGCGCCAACGAGTCGTCCTGCGGATTGACCGAGAGTTGGGGCCCGCCCGCCGTATCCGTCCGGAACAGCAGGGCGCGCAGCATGTTCACCAGGTTGGACGCATCGCCGTTGACGACCCGGAAGACCTTGATCTGGGCCGCCGAGACGGGTTGGTCGAGTTGCTGGATCAGGGCCGCGATCAAGTCCATACTCTCGGCGGGGGCCGTCACCAGCAAGGTGTTCAAACGTGGATCGGGCGTGATCCGCACGTCGGCCAGAATACCCGACTTGATGATGCGTTGCCCCTGCGGATCCAGCGTGATGAGTTCCAGGATCGCCGACTTCTGGCCGGCAGCCGCGACGCTGGCCGCTGGGGATGCGCCACGCGACACGTCGATCGAGGCCTGCAGGGTCGTGGCCAGGTCCACGGCCAACGAATGCATCAAGCGGAAAAGGCGAGTCTGGTTGACAGCCGCGCTCTGCCCGCGGTCCAAGTTCTGGATCAAGGCGGCCACCTCGGTCATCTCGCGCGGCGGCGCCTGGACGATCAACGAGTTGGTGCGCGCATCGGCCGAAACCTGAACCCGGCCGCTCAGGCCCACTCGGCCGGCAAAATGCTCCTGCACCGTGGTGCGCAGGGTGCCGGCCGGCGCGTGCTGCAAGGGGAAGACCTGGAACTGGGTGTCGGGAGCCACCGGCTGGTCCAGCTTGCGGACCAACTCGCGCATGGCCGTCAGGGCTTCGCCCCAACCAATCAGCAGGACGGCGTTGGGCTTGGACAGGGGCATCAGGCTGACCCGCCCTTGCCGCCCCCCAATGACCGCTTCGCTGACCCGCCCCACGATCGCCGTTAAGGCCTCGCTTCCGGCATGTTCCAGTTCCAGGACCTCGATCGATGGCTGGGCTTCGACGCTGATCCGTTCAAGTTCCTCCACGATCCGCGTCACGTCGTCCACGTCCTGTTCTCGACCGCGGAGGATGATCACGTCCAGGTCCGGCAGGACTTCCACCTCCACCTCACTCCCTAAGGCGCGCAACTGGCGCTGCACGGCCTCGTCCAACGGCTCCTGCGCGGGGATCGGCTCGGCGGCCTTGCCCGAAGCCCTCGCCGCGGCCGCGGCTCGAGCCGCAGCCGCACGCCCGACACGTGTGTTGGGATCAGGCGCGGCCTGCTGAAACAGGTAACCCACCAGGTCGATCTTGCCATTGGGCAATCGTTCGTCGCTCGATTCATCCGGAGTGGGTTTGGCCGACCCCTCACGGTAGGCTCGTACCGCCTCGCGGACCTTGGATGGATCGGCCTTTCGCACAGGCAACACGCGCTGGGTCTGGCCAGCCTGGACAGGCTGGTCCACGCTCTGCACCAGACGCTCAAACTGCCGGATCAGGGCCTCGGGGCCGCGAAACCCGATCTGGTTCTGGGCGCGGTCCAGGAAGATCTCTACCCGTCGCGCTGAATTGTCAGCATAGACGTAGTCGGGCTGTCCCGTGCCGGCTGACGCTGTGGTCGCCCGCAACCGTTGCCCGAGCCAGCGTCCCAGCAAGGTCTCGACCTGCTCCAACCGCAGATACTTCATCCGGACGGCCTTCACCCCGATCGTCGTGGCCTCGGGCTTGGGCACCGCGGCGACGGGGGGAGCGACCGACTTGGCTTCCGTCGGTCCCAAGCCACTAGCTGCCAGATGGCTGGCCACTTCGACCTGCAATGCGGGCGGCGCAAATACATACAACTGCGGGTTGTTGGGATCGGGCGAGATACGGAGATCGGTGCGCCCCGTATACAGGGCGCGCAGTCGTTCGGCCGCCTCGACCTGGCGTCCTGCCGCGCACGGATGAGCGCGCAAAGTCGGCTCGCTCGTCGCGACTTCGCCCGAAGGGCGATCCACACCGGCCAGGAACTGCTGAGCCAGGCTCTGAGCCTGCTGCGGTCCGCGCAGCAGGACTTGGTTGTTGGCCGTGTCGAGGCTCAACTGGATGGGAAGACCGAGTGTGGCGAGGGCCTCGTTCAGCGGTCGTTCGACTTCTGCCACCGACCGGTATTTCAGTCGATAGACCTGAGCGTCCGTGTCCGCCGGCGGCTGCGCGACGAGCGCGCCACAGACCAGCGCCACCCAGAGGACGATCCAAGCCTGACCGACGAATTGCGTACAGCGATGGGCTGAGAGCGATGATCGCACGGACGTCACCAATGGATGAGACAGGGGCCACCCTCTGGAGAGTGGGGGCCCGGCATTAAGGGAAAGGCGGGGGGATGCTATAGACTCCACGCCTCTGCTTCAAGGGCAATTCTGCCCCCAAGGCCGCCCTTTCAAGAAGAATCGCACCATTTCATGGTCGCGATGCCGATCACTCCCGCCAGGATGAGTGGCCCTGAGGCTTCCACCTCTGCCGTGCGGACCCGTGTGGCGGACCTCAATACTCCGGCGGCAGGGCGGCGGCCTGGGTCAAGCGTTCGCCGATCGTCAGTAGCCAGCGTTCGCCATCCGATTCCAAGATCACGTCTGCATCGGTGATCTCGGCGATCGATGCCTTGAACTGGCCAATCTCCACGCCTTCTCCTTTGCGGAGCTTGAGAATGGTGTCGTTGGTGCGCACGCTGAACCAGGCTTCAGGCTGGCCGTCTACGTAGTTCACGGCGGTCAGGAAAGTGAACTCCGAGATGTCCGCGCCGCCGGTGGCTCCGAACAGATTCCGCTGGACGATCACCTGATAATCTTCCAGACGGGGCGAGGCCAGGCGATCCGAGCGATGCGATGCAAGGTGATCTTTGCGATCGGCTTGCGGCAGTACCAGGGCCTCGATCGACACGGTCAGGTCAAGCTGATCGCTCCCCCCCAGCGGCGTGAATCCCAGAGAGCGAATCTGGTGCATGTGGTCCGTACTGTAGAACTCGTAGAGAAAACGCGTCAGTTGGGCCAACGTCCCTCGACCACGCAGCGAAAAGACCAACACATGGAACCTGTCCTTGCGGTTGATCGGCTCGTTGGAGTCGACATTCGGATTAGAAAACCCCACGTGGCCGACCAGTTCTAGCAGCCAGGCCTGGTACAGCGATCGGGCAACCTCCAGGTTCGAGGGCAGCGAGCGGGCCTTCCAGGACTCTAATTCCTTGCTTGAGCGACGGAGTTTCTCCATCTGCACCTGTTTGGATTCGATCTCCTTGTTCAGCCGGGCCGTCTGCGCGCGTCGCATTTCCAACGGAATCTCAAGCATATTGGTCAGCAGCCACTCGCCTCCGAAGTAAAGGCCCATGACCGCGCCGACCGCCATCAGCAGTTTCTTTCGATACTGGTTCACGAGCGTTCTACCTCCGCGGCCGGTTTCGTCTCGGCTGGCGAACCCTTGGAGCCGATCCCAGAACCTGTCGGCATCTCAGCTTTGTCGGGCTGCCCGACCTGACCGGAACGGTTTGGAGATCGGTTCTTAGGCGGCTCCTCGGCCGGCGGCTTTGCCTGGGTAGCCGGTTGCGGCTCGGCGGTCGCGCGCGGCGTTGCGACGCCCGACTTCTTCTCTGCGGCTGCAGCGGGTTGGGGGGCTCCGGCACTCGGTCTGGCCGCAGGTTGTTCCTCGGCCGGCGGTTTCGTCTGGTCGGTCGACCGTGTCTCGGCAGCAGCGGGCTTGGAATCCGCTGCCAGAGCGGGTTTTTGCGACGGCTTCTGCTCCTCGCGATTGGCGGAGAACCGCGTCACGGGCACTGGTCGGCGACTGCCAAAGGGCCTCTTCTCCGACTCGGCTGAGGCAGCGACGGTGTCCGTGGATGGTTCCGGCAAGTGGCTCAAATACTGGCTCTTGTCGCGCTTGGCGACGGACATCGAGGTCTCGAAGTGCCAGGAGTACATTCGTTGCCGGACGCGCTCCTGGACCCGTTTACTGCCGATCTCGTGGAACTTGTCCCGCACGTTGTTTTCCATGCGGACCACGACCGAGGGGTCGCGCACGACGCCCTGCAGATCCACGTCGCCGCCGCCCGACTTGGGTGCTGCGGACAAGGTCATGCGCAGCACAATCATGTCCCGCCCTCTGGGAAAGCGAATGGAGAGATCCCGGAGTTCGTCCAGCCAGGTGACGTCCCCGGCAAGCCATTCGTGTACGGCCTCGACGACTTTGTTTTGGTCGCTCCCCTTTTTCAGCAGGGTGTTCAGGTCCTTCAGTTGCTTGGCTAGTCCCTTGATTTGGGCGTCAGCCTCGGCCAGAGTGTTCCAGACGTAGTAGCTTCCGCCGATGGCCAACGCCACAGCCGCCACGGCCGCCAGGATCAGTCTGCGTTGAGCAGGCGAAGGTCCCGAGGGCTTGCGCGTGCGACAGAAGTCGATCAGGTGCGAGCCTTGCGACTCGTCCAACACCATGCCCAACAGGGCGGCAAAGGAGGAGGTGTCCTCCGGTACCAACTCGGCCGGAACTCCAGCCGCTTGGAAGACATCGAATGTCGAAGCAGGGACCTCCAGTTCGCGGGCAATACGGCCAACCAACTCCTCATGCTGGTCTTGGCGGCCGAAGACATAGATTGCCTCCACCGTTTCGGCCCCGTGATCCTCGAGGCTCACGGCTAGCGTACGACGGATCTCGGCCAGAAGCCGGCTGAACGACCTTTCGACGTCATGGTCGGTGGGCAGTCGAATGGTGCGCAGAAAGACCGCCCGGCCTTCCACCATCAGCGTCAAGTCGGCTTCATCGCCCACACGGTCCACCAACAGGCACACGCGCTCTGCGTCCGGGCGCATGCGGTGGAAAAGAGAGGTGGAGGCATAGGATCGCAACACGATGCGGTTGGGCTTCAACTCGGCCTGATCGCAGACGGCATGGATCCGTTCGCGCTGGTCAGCAGGCAGAGCGGCCACGGTCACCTTGCGCGGCTGGCTGGCATCGCCACTAAGGGCGAAGAAATCCACCCCGGCCTCTTCCGTCACGACCGTCGACTCGTGCATGGCCTGGTGGAGGACCAATTCAGGCAACTCGCTGTCCTTGGCCGGCGGGAGGGTCAGATCCAGCAACTCCACCATGGCCCGGTTGACGCCGACCACGGTCACCTGGCGACTCACGCGTTCGCTGGCCAGCATGTTCCGCAGGGCTAGACTGATCTCGGCAGCGGACGCCTCATGGTTGGCTTCCGCTTCGGTCGCCAGCGGCGCGGACGCGGCCAGGTGCAGCTTCACGCGAGAGCCGGTGACGCTGGCCAGCAGGCAGCGGACCTCCCGATGACCCCAATCGACGGCCAGTACCCGTGGCATGCAAACCTCTAGTGGCTATCAGCTTTCCGTTCTTGGCAAACAACAACCAGGCGTGAACGGTTGTCAGGCGTGCTATGGATCTTTCGGGCTATCCGTCGACGGCATCGCGGCTGGGAGCTGCCGGCTGGCTGGTACCCTGGGTGGACGCATCCCCGATCATCTCCCGGGGGTAACCGCGTCCGAAGACCCGCAGATCCTTCCAGTATACTTGCCGCGGAATGGGGCCGGTAGCATCGATCACCACTTCTACGCGTGCCGTGGCCCCCCCGTCGTCGAAATAGGCCACCAGTTGCCCACGGTAGACATCGCCCCCACCAGTGATGAAGGGCAGCAGGCTCTTCATCCGGGGAAGGTCCACCAACCCCTCTGTGAGGAGCCACAGGGGATGTCGCCGCTCCGGATCGTCGTCGCGCCCGCTGGTGTCTCGGCCCGCGAGAATCCGGGCGATGAGACTGTCGTACATCCCCGGAACACATTGCAGGACGAACCGTGATGCCAGGTTGATATTCACCCGGCCTGGAATCCAGGGCGATGGGACGGTGGAGGTGTAGTCCAACAGTCGCAGTAGTTGTTCACGCATGGCCTGGCCTCGACTCTCGAAGGGACTGGAAAGGTAGGCGTAGCCATTGGCCAGGCGCACGCTGGCCCGGACGCGAGCTCCCGCCAGATCCAAAACCGAGGCCAGGTTGTACCGTCCGGGAAGCGAGAGGTCGGGTCGATAGGTCAGCGTGGGGCCGGTCGGTACAGCTCCCGGATAGGGGCCAAATTGCCGATAGGCCACGACGAAATCAGCGGTCGCCTTGTCAAAGGCGCCGTTCAGCCGCTTGTACAGTTGGGGTAGATTCGGGTCATTGAGCCAGATTCGCGGTTCGCCTTCGGGGGTTCGGTTTCGCTCGGCGCTGTAGACCGTCAGTAGGGTGGACCACTTGGATTCGGCCCCGGCCCGAATCGCCTCCATGCGGTCGGCGAACGACGTGCTTTCGTCGGCGTCCAGCATGTGGTTGAAGTTCATGTCGGTGCCGAAAAGCAAGGCCCGCGACATGCCGCGCACCAGCAGCAATTCCTCGAGCGAGACCGGCACGGAGTTGCGCGGTCCATATGGCACGCCACGGCTGGTGTAGAAGTCGTCCTCCGCTCCGAATTGGCGCGGTCGCGAATCGGCGTCCATCCAGTCCAGGATCGAGTCAGCCAGCGTCTCGGTCATCCCAGGAAGCTTGAGCAGGCATTGTCGGCCGATCCCCGCCTGCAACTTCTCCCAGGCCAACACGGATCCCAAGTGCAGCTTGGCTGATTCGTTTTCCAGCCCAAAGCGCAGACCGAGCGCCTCGCCGTTTTCGACACGCGGCGAGACCACGCTGAACCGAGCGCGTCGGTTGGGCTCGTCTAAGACCAGCACGCCGCGAAACAGGTTGGCGTTGTCGTGGTAGCCTCCCAGTTCGGCGCGCGTTTCGAGCGGCTGTTCCAGAAGCACTTTGATCAGCTCTTCTCCCGAAGCCGCCACGCTTAGCAACTGCAATTCGTCGCCGTGCAACCGCACGGCCTTGCTTTCCGTGCCCATCAGGTAGGCAAAGCTGAATCCTGCCAGGCTGATCATGGTCACGACGACGAACACCAAGAACAGCACGAATCCCGCGCGCGTGCGATGGCGGGAAATGCCAACCCCTTTCAATC
This sequence comes from uncultured Planctomycetales bacterium, assembly GCA_937889015.1. Lineage (GTDB taxonomy): Bacteria > Planctomycetota > Planctomycetia > Pirellulales > Thermoguttaceae > CALARR01. Next base: position 25,837 of record CALARR010000070.1, read on the forward strand.
GTGCGAAACGCTTTCGGCAGGACATGGAAATGGCGATCAGCCTTCAGCGATTAGCTCGTGAGTCTCAGAACCTATCCCAGAACCATCACCGCCACCTCGGGCGGCCCTGCAAGACCGAACCGCCGGCAGGTTTTCGAACCGGCTCTTGGTGGCATTCGACAGCCCTCTACAGTCCTCGCATCCATTGATCGGGCGATCTCTGCTGGATCACGGTGCGTGCACTGCCGGGCAACTGTCCCGGCCGCGGCGGCCGCCGCCCCCGTGGGCCGCGCGGTTCATCCGTGAACGCATAGGGCGACTGTTCGTCCTCGTCCACGTCAAACAACTCGTCCATCAGCACGTCCACATTGGCCTGAGGCTGCTCCAATTCGCCGGGTAGAAGGAAGGCGTCCCGCTGTTTGTCGAACACGTTGCGCAGCGCCGAGGTCGGCAAATCGATGACTAGCCGGCAGCCCAGAGTGCCTGGCCGCGCCGTTTCTTGTTCCGCCCCCAACGGGCTCCACTCGTCGCCGAGGGCTTCGTCAGTCTCGGCCGCAGGTTCGGCCGGCGGTTTGGGAAGCGTCAGGCCTTCCGTGGGACTGAATTTCATCACCACCTCCACGGCTGCCGGGAGCGACTTCCGCTGAAGGCTATTCCAGGTACTGGTCCACGCCAGGCCATCGAAGTAGCGGAACTCCAAGGCCACGACCTCCGGAACCCAAGTCACCGTGTTGTCGTTGGGATCCGGCGACAGGCTCTCCATTAAGGCAGACTCCTCTGACTGGCTCGTGTCCATCATGTCGAAGGCGGGCCCTTCCTGCGGTTGTTCCGGCAAAGCCGCTGCGGGCTCTTCGTAACCGCTCGATTCGGACGTGGTCTTGAAATCCAGTTCGTAGCGTGTCAGGCCGGGCCGCGAGGAGGCGTCGAACTGGGTTTGATCGTTCATGGGCACGAAGTCATAGCGCACCGTGCGGAGTTCGTAGGCCTCGGCCGCCAGCGGCTCGTCCAACGAACTCTCGGGCATCGCCTGAGCCGCCCCCACAACGCGTGATGGAGCCGGCTGAAGCATGTCAAACTGCATGCTGTGCGCCGAGCCGAACAGGCCAAATCGCCGCACGGGGCCCAACGTGCCCGGCGGCGCTTCGGCCGTGTCCTGAATGGCGCTGCACAGGTCGTCGGAAAGCTGACGCATCAACCCGCTCATCAATTGCGTCTGCCCGGCCTTGGTCTGTCCGGCATCGAACAGCCGGGCGTACATATCCAGCAGGGTCCAGAGGGTCATCAGAAGAACTGATGAAACCAGTACGGTGAGCAGGACTTCCAGCAGCGTGAAGCCGCACCGCGCGCGCGCTGGCGACCGCAGCCGCACGAGAAGGAGGCACCCCAGGTCCTGCTTTCGCTGAATCGCAGGAGAGTCCGACCGCGGAAAAGGCGTGCGACGACTCATGGCGGCTCTCCTTCCGGCGCCGAAGTCTCTTCTGCCGGCGCTTCCGTGGCCGTTTCCCGGCCGAAGTCGTAGTTCCGGCTGCGGAGCCATTGCACCAGGGAAAAGACGCGTGGGCGAGCCACTGTCTCGGCCTGGGACACGGTCACGCGCACGGCAACCAGCCCCGTCTGTGCCACCGGGTCGATGGCGACGGAGTAGACCCAGTCCGGAGCTTCCAGCAATGGCTCGTTCTGGATCTCGAGCAGAGGCGCCGCGCCCGCACGAAGTTCGTTGAGCTTAGCCTGGCACAGCCACTGGGCAGTCGCCATTTCCTCGGCAGCATCGGCGTTCTCCCGACCGATGCCGGCTAGTTCGCCCAGCACGATCACGCAACCCAAGAGGATGGCCGTAGCCAGGAGGACCTCCAGGAGTGAAAAGGCACGACGTGTCATGGCGCGGCCTCCTGCTGCAACCGTCCCACCTTGGCCGTGCCGGTCATGCCCCGCAGAGTCAGGTCAATAAACCGCCCTTGAGAGCCGGACAGTCGAATCCGCACATTGCTGCTGCGGCCATTAGGATAGAAGAAGAGAGGCGAAGACCATTGCTGAGCCACTGGAACGCCGTCCTGGAGCGGTGCGGCTTGCGTCGCCTCCGGTGTCTCCAGGGGGGCAAAAGTGATGCCTTCCGGCAGAGTCTGCTCGCCGAAGGTGGTCATCGTCTGCCCATCGTCCCAGGCCAATTGCAGATTCTCGTCAGGGGGCAGAGAGCGCGACAACTCGAACACGCTGCCCCCCTCCTGGAAACGGAATTGCCAGATGACTCCCCATTCGATGGCCGCCACGCGCGCGCGGGCCAACTCGATCCGCACCTGTTTGGCCGCTTCGTGCAGGCGGCTCTTCTCCAGCGATCCGCGCAGGGCAGGATAGGCTGTACTGGCCAGCACGGCGAGAATCGCCAACACAATCAGCATTTCCAGCAGCGTGAAGCCGCTGTGTGGAACAGCCACAAACCGGCGGCGAGGGTTGCCCCCAATAGGCCTTCCGCAGGGCGCGAGCTTCGTTCCCGGATGACCGGGCGCGATGGGACGCACCCCGGCTAGGATGCCAACCTGGGGCATTGCGGAGCCGGTCATGAATCCCTCGATCCGTTATGGTGTGCTGCCACCCGACTCACTCGACGAAGAAGTGCTCCAGCTCACGACGTCATCTTCCGTGTCGTCCTCACCGTCTGGGCCACGCGACCAGATGTCGGGCATATCGCCTGTGCCGCGTGTGGGCGGATACTCGTAGCCGTAGTCGTGTGCCCAGGGATCCTTGGGCAATTCTTGTGAACTGATGTAGGGACCACCCCAGGCCACCGATTCATCCATGTCGGCCGGCTTTTCCAGCAGCGCCTGCAGGCCCTGTTCGGTCGAAGGGTAGGTCTTACAATCCAAGGCATAGCGTTCCAGGCAGGCCTTGAGCATACCGATCTGGGTCTTGGCTGCGCTGATGTCGGCCTTCTTCTGGGTGCCGAGAATCTTCGGCACCACCATCCCCACCAGCATCACGAGGATGGCCAGAACGACCAGCACTTCCATGAGGGTAAAACCTCGCCGGCGCGAGGGCTGTACGCGAGCAGCGATCATGAGTCTCTCCTAGAAACGAAAGGTGTAAGAACTGAATTTCGCCGTAAATGTACGTTGTTCCGCGGACCTCGGCCACCTCCGGCGTCCGATCATGGCCAAGCCCCGATCATCCATCCCCCTAAGAACCTATCCCAGAACCAGCTCTGCCACGTCGGGCGGCCCGGCAAGACTGAGCTGCCAACAGGTTCTGGGACCGGCTCTAAGTCCCTATCCCGAACTTTCAATCGCTACCCAATCGCAGAACTCATATCGAACACCGGCATGAGCAAAGCCACCAGCACAAACATGATGACTCCACCCATGATGACCAACATCAGCGGTTCGATCAGGCGGACCATCATGTCCAACTGGCGCGCGGTCTTCTGATCCAGGCCGTCGGCGATGTTGATCAACACGTCGTCCAGATTGTTCGACTCCTCGGCTACGGAGATCATGGCCATCACCGACCGCGGGATCAGGCCGCAGGCCGCCAAGGGCTGGGCCAGGGTCTCGCCCGAGGAAATGTTCTCCGCCGATTCCCGGATGGCCTGAGCCAGGACTCGATTGCCGGCCGAATCGCTACTGATCTCCATGGCGCGCAGCAGCGGCACGCCGTTGCGCAACAAGGTGCCTAGCACACGGCAGAAACGGGACACCGCGTTGTTCAACACGATGGCGCCCATCACGGGGATCTTCAATTTCCAGCGGTCTACGACGATTCGGCCGTGGGGGGTGATGGCCGCGCGGCGCAACCAAGCGGCCAGCCCCACCAGGCCGGCCACCAGGAACAACCCATAGCGTCCCAGAAAGCCGCTGAGCCACAAAAGGGCGATCGTCGGCGTCGGCAACCCGCCCCCTTGGCGTTCCAGCCGCGCAAAGAGTTCGGCGAATTTGGGCACGAAGAACACGACCAAGACCACCACGACCGTGGTTCCGGCGACGGCCAGGAATGCCGGATAGGTCATGGCGCCCATGACCCGCGACTTGAGCGACTCCTGCAGTTCGAGGAAGTCGGCTGTCCGTTTCAGGGCGTCTTCCAGAAAGGCGCCTTCGCAGCCCGCACGGACCATGCTCACCGTAAGTTCGCTGAAGATCTGTGGATAGCGGGCCATGGCTTCGTCCAGGCCGGTGCCTTCCGAAACCTGGTCATGGACGTCTTTGAGCACCTCGGCCAGATGCGGATGCGTGGCTTGATCGGCCAAGATCTCCAGCGCCGGCAAGAGGGCCACGCCGTTTCGCAGCAGGTCGGCCAACTGCGAGAGGTTCGTGGCAATCAACTGCGACTTGACTCGCCGCTGGAACTGGAATTTGGGTTTGGCGGGCTCCGACGTTTCGACCTTGATGGGAAACAAGGAGCGATCGGCCAGCGCCGCGAGCATCTCCCGCTTGCTGTTGGCGGTCATCGTGCCGGCCACATCCTGGCCCTTGGCATTGCGCGCTGTGTAGACGAATTCCGGCATCCGCAGCACCCCTAATCGGCCTTCGCCATGCGGACCACTTCATCCACCGTCGTGTGCCCTAGGAGCACCTTGCGCCAGCCGTCGTCGCGAAGCGTGCGCATCCCGGCGTGCATCGCCGCCTGCTTGACCAGATGACTGGGGCTCCGTTCCGCCACCAGACGCCGAATCTCGTCACTGTTGACCATCAATTCATAGACGCCGGTTCGGCCGCGGTACCCCGTTCCGCGGCAAGCACGGCAGCCCACGGCCCGATACACCGTGCGTTGCTCATCCAGGCACCGCTGCCGGGGAAAATCGTCAGGCAGTTTCTCCTGCGAGAGGTCCACCGCCTCACGGCAGTCTTTGCACAGGGTGCGCACCAACCGTTGGGCCATCACGCCCTCCACGGTGCTGGTCACGAGGAAGGGCTCCACGCCGATATCGACCAGTCGTGTGAATGCGCTGGCGGCGTCGTTGGTGTGCAGCGTACTGAATACGAGGTGCCCAGTCAGTGAGGCTTGGACGGCGTTTTCCGCCGTTTCCAGGTCGCGGATTTCGCCCACCAGCACAACGTCCGGGTCGTGCCGCAGAATCGCTCGCAGGCTCGCGGCAAACGTCAGCCCGACCTTGGCATGCACCTGAATCTGGTTGATGCCTTCCAACTGATATTCGATCGGGTCCTCGGTCGTGATGATCTTGGTAGCCTCGTCCTTGATTTCGGCCAAGGCGCTGTACAGCGTCGTCGTCTTACCGGAACCGGTGGGACCGGTGACGAGGATGATCCCGTGCGGCAATTGGATCAGTCCGTTGAACGTGTGGTAGATGTCTTCATCCATGCCGATGCCCAGCAGGGAGAAGTTCATCGCATCCTTGTCCAGGATACGCATCACCACGCCCTCGCCATGGAGCATGGGGATCATGGACACACGGATGTCGACCTCGCGGCCAGAGACCTTGAGCTTGATCCGGCCGTCCTGCGGAACCCGCTTCTCGGCGATGTTCATGCGGGACATGATCTTCAAGCGACTGATGATCGCCGCATAGAAACGGTTCATCTCCGGAGGCATGGGCTGCTTCTGCAGCACACCGTCAATCCGGTAGCGGATCTTGATTCCGCTGGCCTGGGCCTCGATGTGAATGTCGCTGGCTCGGGCCTCGATCGCCTCGGTGAGAATCTCGTTGACCAAACGGACCACCGAGGGCTCTTGGGCCATTTCGGCCGCGTCGGAACGGTCGAACTCCAACTCCTCCAAAATCTCCACCGTGCCCTGACGCTGATCCTGCTGGGCCATCAACCCGTCGATGGTTTCCGCCCCCACGCCCAGGTGGGATTTGATCAACTTGGCCAACTCATCCGGCAAGGCCACGGCAGGCGTGATGCTCTGGCCACTGGCGGCACTGACGGCATCCAGGGCGTGAAGGTCGAACGGATTAGCCGTGGCCACGACCAGCGTGTCGTCCTGCATTCGGATGGGAAAAACCCCCAAACGGTGGATCAGCTTGACCGGGAAGCCCTTGAGCAAGGACAAATCGATGGGCGTTCCCGGGAGTTCAACGAACTCCAGGCCCAGCGTGTCGCCGATCGCGCGCAACAACTGCTCCTCATTGCCAAAGCCGAGTTCGCTCGCCACGTGGTCCATGCGACCCTGAGTGGCCTGAGCCTGTCGGGCAGCGGCCAGTTGCCGGGCATTGAGCAGGCGTCGGACGGGCTGGCCGTCGACGATGGGTTCGGCGTGTGGCTGGTGCAACTACTTGTCCCCCGGCTGCTTACGGCTCGTCTGGGAGCGCGTTCGGTGCTGACCTCAAGGATTCTCTATTCGACCGACATCGTGGCCGTTTGAGATCGGTTTCCAGGGCACTCTTCCCTGGTGGAAGTATGCCAGATCGTTATCGAGTCCAGCCATCGTTACTGAAAGGGGAGCTGGTTTCAGAGCCGATCCCCAAACCGTCCAGTACGTTCTCTCCTCGGACCAGACTGGCTGTGGCGGTCGTGGGACAGGTTCTCGGCGCAGCTGGTGTCCCCTCGCTGCGCTGGGGCGGAAGGTAGGCTTGCTGGGCAAAGCCTGTAATTGGTGGGTTGACCGGAGGTCAGTCGGTCATGATATACTAAAAGTATTGTAATACGGACATTACGCGGACGTCAAGAGACTGCCACATCCGCGTCCATGGCCGTAATCCTTGTATCCCAAGGGGTTTCGTTCCGTTCCGCAGACCCAAATCATCCCCGACTGGCCCTACTTCTTCCCCATGGCTCCCCCCCGGTAAATAATGAGAGTAGGGCGTCGCAGCGATGCCCGGTTCCTCCAGGAAATGTCCACGCGGGTTGCCCCACTTTTCTGAACGCCACAAGTGTCGATCCTGCGCGCCGCGCCGGCGGCTACTACCCTCCGGACCTCACACCTTTCCCAAGCGAGAGTCCCATGTCACAGGCTTTCATTGCCACCCGTCGTCTGAAAAATAACCTCGGCGGTTTGGGGGCCGCGGCGCTGCTATGGGTAGCGATTGGGCTGCTCCTGTCTCTGCCGGCGCCTGTGCTCGGCGCCGATGAAATGCCGCGCGGATCACGTCCCGACGGCTCGTCCAACGGAGTCCTGTCGCGTGCGATCTTCCGGGGTCTCAATTTTCCCGTATCAGCCAAGATCCTCCGCTATTCGGAGCGGGTCATCAAAGAGCACGACGCGAATAACGACGGGCAGCTTCAAAGCGACGAGTGGAAGTCCATGAAAGGCGATCCGGAGCAGATCGACCTCGATCGTGACAGGCAGATCACCGTCGGAGAGTTTGCTCGTTATATCGCCAAGTATGGCCGCTCGCACCGTATTCACTTGGTGGCTCCACCGACACCAGCCTATGTCGAGACACCACCCGCCCTCTTCCAGCCGATGGCCGAAGCCCAGGCGAGCACCGAACCGGAACCCACAAATTACGCCATGGACGAGGAGGACGAGGAGGAAGACGAGTTGGAGATGATGTTCCGCGCCCCCAGCGAGCGCCCCTCGCGTCGGAAATCGTCCTATCAGCAGAAGTTCTACATTCCTCGCGCCAAGTTGCCCACGGGCCTGCCGGAGTGGTTTGTGCAGCGTGACGTGGACGGCGACGGTCAGTTGAGCCTGGCCGAATTTGCACCTAGTAGCGGGCGGCTCGAAACGGCCGAGTTTCTCCGTTACGACGCCGATCGGGACGGCATGATTACCGCCAAGGAATGTCTGCAGTCCAGCAAGTCGAGCAAAGTGGTCAAGAAGGCGCAGTGAATCGCTCTTGACTGGGGCGCGATCTAATCCGTCGTGGTCAGCCAGCGATATCCCCACAGGGGATTACCGCAGGTTTCGCAGGTCTGGTCGTTTTCCAGGACAGCGCCGTGGCATCGCGAGCAGTCGACGATGGCCGGCAGCAGGCCCACCTGTTCCGCCCGAATTTGCCGCGCGTACGCCGTATCGCGAAAGGCCATTGCCGTGGCGATCCGCACGCCAGCCGGGAGCAGCCGGAACAGGACCAGAGGCGCGCGCCGCGACTCGGGCAGAACCCGTGCCAAGACGTCTGTGAAGGTCAATCGCTGCGCGTCCCACGGCAGGGCTCGGTACTGGGCCACGCGCTGCGAGACTTGGTCCTCGGGCTCGTTGGGCAGGATCAGCCGGCGCAACCAGCCCAAGTACCAACGGTCATCGGCCAGATAACCCTGTTGACGGACCAGATCGGCGGAGACCGCCAGTTGAAAGAAGGCGATTTCGCGCTTGGTGGCCACCTCGGTCTTCTTCTCGGACACGGGAATCAGCAGCGAGTCGGCGCCCACTTTCTCTTCCACATCCCGATGCACTCGCAAGTACAGCAGTTCGCGAAGAATCGGTAGGCCGCAGGCTAGGCTACCGGCCACGCCTGGCCCATCGTTGCGATGCTGCTGGCGATTGAACTCCTCGGCAGCCCGGATCAAACCTTCACCAGGTTGGATCATAATCGTCCCCTTGAACTGGCTGGACCAAGGCCACGGACGGGCTCAGAACCTCCGCGGAACGACCACGGTACGTATACCCGATCCACGAGGGGCATTATACCACAGACCACTCCTGCAGGAACCAGGTTGCGTCCGCGGCGACCGCCTTTGGGCAAGGCGTCAGTGGCCGGTGGTGCTGCCGGATCGTGTACCGGTCGTTGAGGAGGGGGCCGTTTGAACGCCCCAGGCGGAACTCGACCGCGTGCTGCTGCCACTCACCGCAGTGCCGCTGCGACGTGTGGTCGTAGTCTTGAGAATCGTGTTGAGTGCATCTTGAACGCGCGGCGCATTGGTTTTCTGCAAGGGCACGAGCCGCAGCTTGCGCGAAGGGTCGTTGCCGACGGCCTCGTCCAGTGTTTTCACCACGCGCGCCACCTCGTCGCTCACCTTGGCTGGGGCCATGACCACCACAGAATTCGTCACCGGCTCCACACCAAAGTTGTCCACGTGCGTCTTAAACACATTGCGGAGGATGCCCTCGATGCTCGCCGCGTCGGTGTTCTTCACGGGGATCATGCGCACGCGGCTGGCGTTGACCAACCCCACCTCGGGCGAGTCCAACATCCGCACCAGGTTCTCAACGGTCTGCCGGTCGGCTCGGTTGGTGTATACGACCAAAGCGTTCAAGCGATCATCGGGAATGACCAGGATCGTGCTGGCCGCGGTACCGCCACGACGGCCCGAAGGGGTCGTGCGGTACAACTGCGACAGCATGCTCGCGACATTGCTGGCGCGCGCGTTCTGCAGGATGAAGACATGCATGTTCCGCCCGGCCATGCCACCATGTTGCTGGGCGGCACGCAGCAGCGATTCAAACTGGTCCAGGGCGCGGAGATCATCGGAGGAAATCGTAATCGAGTCTTCATTGATGATCACCTCGATGGGCGCACCGGTGACCGATTGCCTCAGAGCCGCCTTCTTTTCGGCCGATCGCGACGCAGACCGCTGCTTAGTCAGGGCGGATGCCGACACGGGCGGACGAGCTGGCCGAGCCTGGAGTCCTGCAGGCAGATGCGGTTGGGTGGGGGCGGCATCGGCCGGCGCAGAGGCGGGCTCGCCAGCCGGCTGCAATCCACTGGGGACCGACGCCGCGGGATGTTCCATGCCCGGTTCGACCTTGGGCGGCTCCCCCGGTGGCAAGGGCTCGCTCGGCAGGGGCGCCGCGGGCGGCTCGACCTGCATCGCGGCGAATACAAACGGATTCTTGGCGGGAGCGCCCGTCGTCTTGCCTGCCGGCTGGCTTTCGGTCTTGGGCGTCTCCGCCGGTTTCGCCGGTTCGTCCGGCTTGGCTGCCTCAACAGGCTTGGTCGTCTCTGACTGGGGGGCGGGGACCGCGGGTTGTTGCGCGGCAGGAGGCTGCGGTACCGCCGCTGGCGATGCGCTGGGGGGCGTCGGGGCCGCGTCGGGAGTCGGCGCGACGACCGGAGCCAGTGGGATCGCCTTGGGCGACGGCGTTTGCGGAGCCATATCCAGCGGCATGGGCGTCTCAGCCTCGGGCTTCGGCGATGGCAGCGGCGCCTGTTGGTCCGGAGCGGCTTTGGTGGCGTTGATGATCTTGATCTGGTTGGGCCGCACCTGCGGCCACACCTTCTGGATCTCTTCCAGGGCGCTGAGCGGGTTGCCCTGGAAGGGGATGGTCCGGGTGCGCCGCGTGTCGCCGTGCGTTTCGGCCAAGCTGCTCTCGCCCAAACGAATCAGCAGGTCGCGGACCTGCGCCATCTGCTCAGCCGTAGCCCTGACGAACAACTGCTGTCCGACCACATCGACATCCACCTGCGGGGCATTGGCCAAGCCGATCATGCCATTTTCGGCAAACAACCGATTGATTGCCATCTGTGCCGTCGAAACATCGGTCGACTCCAATTGGAAGATCTCCAGCTCCTGCTCATCACCTCGCATCCTTTCCAGCGTAGCGCGGATCAGCGCATGCTGCTCAGGTCGGGCGATGGCCACCAACTGATTGGTGCGCGGTTCGATCGACAACTGCACCTTGGCGTTCTGTCGTTGGAACACCGTGTTCAACACGCTCATGACCGCCGTCGAATCCACGTTCTTCAGCGAATACATGTCCAGCATCGCGTCGGCATCAGCTAGCCCGCCCTGGTCCGCTTGTTGCACAAGTTGGCGAATGATTTCGTGCTGTGAAGGCGGCGCAACAGCCACGATGGCGTTGTTCTTCTCATCCAGCGAGACCTGCACATCTGACCGCGTCCTGTATAGCGCCGTCAAGATCCGCAACAGGCTCAGCCCATCGGCCGACGCGATGCGGTGGACTTCCAGACGCGGGGCCTCGCCCACGTCGGATCGGTCCATTTCGCGCACCGTGGCCTCGATCTTCAGATGATCGTCGGGCATGGCCGTGACCACCAGGCTGCGATTAGTGGCGTCCAATGCGATCGAGGCGGCGGGAACCAAGGCCGCCAGGGCCGTCTGGGCAGCCCTGGGATCGGCCAGTTGGAAACGATAGACGCGCGACACCGGCTCCTGGACCCCGGCGACCTCCTTGGAGAACTGTTCCACAATCTGCTTCATCGTCGCCTGGTGCTTGGCATCGGCCCAGACCAACAAGCGATTGCGCGCCGCGTCGGTCACCAGGTACACATTCTTCTTCAGCAGCGGATCGAGCATCTGCGTCAGGCTTCCCGCGTCCTCGCGGCGCATGGGATAGACGCTCAGCGTGCGATCGCTGCCAGGCAGGCCCTCGGCCTCGAACTGCGCGATGGCCCGCTTGATCTGCTCCTGATCGTCGGGACGGGCCCAGGCCACGATCTTGTTAGGATCGCTGCCCGCCGCGAACTGCGCGTCGGGGAAGGCCGTCTGAAGGATTTGGATGGCCGTCGGCTGGGCGATCGAACGCACGTCATACACGGCGGCTCGGGGAGCCGTCTCCGGCGGCTCGGGCTTGCCCATCTCGGCCACGGCCTTCTCGATCTGAGCCTGATCGTAGGGGCGAGCCCACACGACCAATCGGCTCGGGTCGGAACCGACCGAGAATTGGGCATCGGGGAACATGGTCTTCAAGGCGGGAATTGCCCCGGCTGCCCCGCGCAGAGCCGCCACACTGCGTCGGCCCACGCCACCGCCGGAACCACCCATATGCACTGTATAGACGGCGATCCGCGGTGCGGTCTCGGCCGGTTCGCGCTTCATCATTTGCTCCACGGCCGACTTGATGATCGCCTGGTCGCTGGGGCGCGCCAGGACAACCAGCTTGTTCGGATCGCTGCCCACGGTGAACTGCGCATCGGGGAACGCGCCCTGCAACATCTTCATGGCGTTCAGGGCCGTGACGCCTTCCAAGGCATAGACGGCCGTGTCCATGGGCTCTTTCTGCGACATGGCGTCGATGGCCGTCTTGATCTCCGGATGCTCGGTCGGCCGCGCGAAGACCACGATGCTGTTGGGGGTCGCTCCCACGCCGAAGATCGCGCTGGGGAACATGCCCTTCAACGCCGTCGTCACGGTCCAGCCCGAGTTCTTCGCGCCCGAAGGCAGCGTATAGGCCACCGCGGTCCGGGCGGTTTCCGGCGGTTCCTTCTCCGACATCTGCCGCACGGCCACGGCAATCTGCTCGTGGTCGGCGGGCCGTGCAAAGGCGATCACCTTGCTCGGATCGGTGCCCGCCGAGAACTGCGCGTCGGGGAACATGGTCCTGAGAATGGTGATCGCGTTGGTTGCGTTGGACGACTCCAGGGTATACGTGACGACGTGCGGCGCCGTCTCGGGCGGCTCGGGTTTGTTCATTTCGTCGATCGCCTTGCGGATCTCGGCCTGATCCGCCGGCCGAGCCCAGACAATCACCCGGTTCGGATCCGTCCCGACCGCAAGCTGCACTTGCGGGAACATGGTCTTTAGAACCGTGATCGCCGCCGCCGCTCCGCCACTGCTGGCCGCACGGCCCGTCTTGCCGGCGCCGGAGGTCCCGCGCTTCGGCTCGATCGTGTACATCGCCAGGGTATAGGCGCGTTCCGGAGCGTCCTTGCGAGCCATCTCGGCGATGGCCGCCTTGATCGCTTCCTGATCGTTGGGGCGAGCGTAGGCTACGACCTTCGTGGCATCTGTGCCGGCCGAGAACTGCGCGTCCGGGAACATCACCCGCAGGATCGGCAACGCCGCCACAGCACTCACCGTGTCCAGGTCGTACGTCACAATCCGCCGAGCCGTCTCCACAGGCTCAGGCTTGTTCATTTCGGTGACCGCCTTGCTGATCTCGGCGTGGTCGGTCGGCCGAGCCCAAACGACCAGACGATTCGGGTCGCTGCCGATGGCGAATTGCGCTTGCGGGAACATGGTCCGCAAAACGGTCATCGCCGCCGCAGCCCCACCGCCGGACGAAGCTCGCCCGGCGCGCAAAACCACGCCAGCCGTAGACTCCACCGTGTAGATCGTGAGCGTGAAGGCGTTCTTCGACGTGTCCTTCTTCGACATCTCGCTCACCGCGCCGGCGATCGCCTTGTGATCGCTGGGACGGGCCAAGGCCACCACCTTGCTCGGGTCCGCTCCGGCCGAGAACTGCGCGTCCGGGAACATGACCTTCAGGATCGGCAAGGCCGCCACCGCCGTCACCGTCTGCAGGTCGTAGACCACCACGCGCGGCGCTGTCTCCGGCGGCTCCGGCTTAGACATCTCGGTCACCGCCTTGGCAATCTCCTTGTGGTCCGTCGGCCGGGCCCAGGCAATCAGCCGCGCCGGGTCGGCGCCCACGCTGAACTGCGACTGCGGGAACATCGTGCGCAACACGGGAATCAGCCCGGCTGCGCCCAACGTGGTGGTCGTCGCCTTGCCCTTGGGACCCGTCTGGCCCGGGGCGCTGGTCGTTTCCACCGTGTAGACCACCAGCGTGTAGGCCGTCTCCGCCGACTCTTCCTTCGACATCTGTTCCAGGGCCGTCTTGATCGACGCCTGGTCGTTCGGTCGGGCAAAGGCCACCACCTTGGCCGCATCGCTCCCCACGCTGAACTGCGCGTCGGGGAACATCGTGCGCAGGATCGTCATCGCGTTGGCCGCCGTGCCCCGGGTCAGCGTGTAGACCTCCACACGCGGCGCTGTCTCCGGCGACTCCGGCTTCGACATCTCCGTCACTGCCTTAGCGATCTCCGTATGGTCGCTGGGACGCGCCCAGACCACCAGCCGGTTCGGGTCATTGCCCACCGCAAAGTTCGCCTGCGGGAACATCGTGCGCAGCACGGGGATCGCCGCGGCCGCGCCGGTTCCCCCGGCCCGAGCCCCACGACCGCCCTTGGCCGCCGACGCCCCCCCCACCGACTCCACCGTGTAGATCGTGAGCGTGAAGGCGTTCTTCGACGTGTCCTTCTTCGACATCTCGCTCACCGCGCCGGCGATCGCCTTGTGATCGCTGGGACGGGCCAAGGCCACCACCTTGCTCGGGTCCGCTCCGGCCGAGAACTGCGCGTCCGGGAACATGACCTTCAGGATCGGCAAGGCCGCCACCGCCGTCACCGTCTGCAGGTCGTAGACCACCACGCGCGGCGCTGTCTCCGGCGGCTCCGGCTTAGACATCTCGGTCACCGCCTTGGCAATCTCCTTGTGGTCCGTCGGCCGGGCCCAGGCAATCAGCCGCGCCGGGTCGGCGCCCACGCTGAACTGCGACTGCGGGAACATCGTGCGCAACACGGGAATCAGCCCGGCTGCGCCCAACGTGGTGGTCGTCGCCTTGCCCTTGGGACCCGTCTGGCCCGGGGCGCTGGTCGTTTCCACCGTGTAGACCACCAGCGTGTAGGCCGTCTCCGCCGACTCTTCCTTCGACATCTGTTCCAGGGCCGTCTTGATCGACGCCTGGTCGTTCGGTCGGGCAAAGGCCACCACCTTGGCCGCATCGCTCCCCACGCTGAACTGCGCGTCGGGGAACATCGTGCGCAGGATCGTCATCGCGTTGGCCGCCGTGCCCCGGGTCAGCGTGTAGACCTCCACACGCGGCGCTGTCTCCGGCGACTCCGGCTTCGACATCTCCGTCAGGGCCTTCTGAATGTCGGCGTGATCGGCGGGCCGAGCCCAGGCGATGACTCGCCGTGGATCCGAGCCGACGGTGAACTGTGCGTCGGGGAACATCCGTTGCAGGACCATCAGGGCCGGATTGCTGGCGGCGCCGCGTGCGCCGCCCCTGCCGCCCTTGGCCGCGGCACCAATTGCGGGCGCATCGACCGTATAGACCATCAGCGTGCGCGCGATGTCCGCCGGTTCCTTGGTGGCGATCTCGGCCAGCACGGCCTTGAGCGCTTCGTGGTCGGCGGGACGCGCCCAAGCCACCATCTTGCTCATCTCGCTGCCATAGCTGAATTGCACGTTGGGGAACATGGGCCGCAGGGTGCTGATGGCCGACATGGCCGAACCCGATTCGAGCGTATAAACCACGATCGTGCGCGCGGTGTCGGGGCTGTCCTTCTGCCCCAACTGCTCCACGGCCGTCTTGATGCCCTCGTGATCCTCGGGCCGGGCGTAGGCCACTAGTTTGCTGGGCTCAGGCCCGACCGAAAACTGCGCTTCGGGGAAGATGTTGCGCAGGACCTGCATCGCGCTGGAGGCCGTGATCCCTTCCAGCGTGTAGACGAGCATCTTGGGCGCGATCTCCGGCGGCGGGGCCTTCGACATTTCCTCAATGGCCTTGCGGATTTCCGCCTGATCGGCAGGGCGAGCCCAGGCCAGCAACTGGCTAAGTTCGGTGCCGACCGCGAACTGGGCCCTGGGGAACATCGTCTTGAGCAGGGTGATCACGCCTGTCGCCGAGGGTGTCGGTGTTGCGGCTCTGCCCTTGGCCCCCTTGGGTGTCGGTGCGTTGGCGGCGGCCGTGGCGTCTACCGTGTACGCCACGAGAACGTACGCCGTTTCAGCGGAGTCGGGCTTGGCAATCTGATCGATTGCCGCCTTGATCTGTTTGTGCTCGGCAGGCCGAGCCATGGCCGCCAGCTTGGCCGGATCCGGGCCTGGCGAAAACTGGGCCTCGGGGAACATCGTGCGCAGAATCTGCATGGCCGCAGCGGCGGTCACGTTGTCCACCGTGTAGATTTCCAGTCGCGGCGCGGTTTCCGGCGATTCCTTGCGCGTGAGTTCTTCGACCGCCTTCCCGATCGCCGGTTGATCGGCCGGTCGAGCCCAGGCCACCAAGCGCGTGGGATCGGCCCCCACCGTGAACTGCGCGTCGGGGAACATCGGCTTGAGGATCGGAATCACGGCGGCCGCGCCGCTGCCGCCACGCGCAGCGCCCTTGGCACCGCGAGCCCCGCGAACGTCGCTGCCCACGGCCTCGACCGTGTAGACCACGATCGTGCGTGCGGTCTCCGGCGGTTCCTTCTTGGCAATTTGCGCCAGCACGTTGCGGATGCTTTCGTGATCCTCGCCGCGCGCCCAGGCTACCAGCCTGGTGGGCTCGCTGCCGGAACTGAACGTGGCCACCGGGAACATCGGCCGCAGGACGGCCATCGCAGCCGAGGCCGTGCCCGATTCCAGCGTGTACACCACGACGCTGCGCGCCGCATCCTGCGACTCGGGCTGCCCCAGTTGTTCGGTCAAGGCCTGGATCGACTCGTGATCGGCCGGGCGCGCCAGAACGATGAGCTGATTCGGTTCGCTGCCCGTGGTGAGTTGCGCGTCCGGAACTAAGGACCGCACGATCGGCAGGGCCTTTACGGCCGTCGTGGCTTTCAGGACATAGGTCACCACGCGCGGAGCGTTCTCCGGCGGCTCGGGCTTGGACATCTCCGTGACCGCTTTGCCGATTTGCTGGTGATCGACGGGCCGGGCCCAGGCCAAGAGCTTGTTCGGTTCGGGACCCACGGCGAACTGCGCGCGCGGGAACATCTGCTTCAGCAGCGGAATGGCCGCGGCCGCCGAGGCCCCACCGCTTGCCGCCACGGGCTTGCCCTTGACGGGTTTGGCTGCCGCAACCGTCTTGCTCGCGCTTTCCAGCGTGTAGACCACCAGGCTGAACGCGCTGTCGGCCGGTTCGGGCTTGACGATCTGGTCGATAGCCGCCTTGATCTCCTTGTGCTCATTGGGCCGCGCCATCACGGCAATCTTGGTCAGATCCGGGCCGGCATTGAACTGCGACTCGGGAAACATGGCGCGCAGGATGGGCATTGCCGTGGCCGCAGGAACCGTGTCCAAGGCATAGATGATCATCTGCGGAGCCAGTTCCTTGGGCTCGGGCTTGGTCATCTCGGCCAGGGCCTTCTTGATCTCTTCGTGATCGCTGGGCCGAGCCCAGGCAATCAAACGCTGCGGATCGGAACCGATCGTGAACTGGGCGTCGGGAAACATCGTGCGCAGGGTGGCCAGAATGCCGGTGGCCGGAACGACCTTGGTCGTTGCACCGGCCTTGGCCCCCTTGGCTCCCTTGGCGGGTTTGGCCGCGGCCACTTTGACCGCTTTGGCTTCCGCCCCGGCCGAAGCGCCCAAGTCGTAAACCACCACGGTTCGCGCGCGGTCCGGCGCTTCCTTGGTGCTCATCTTTTCGACTGTGGCGCGCGCCACCTCCTGATCGGCCTTCAGCGCCCATACCGCCACGGTGCCGACCTTGAGATTAGGCACCACGCGGGCCTTGGGAAGCAGGGTGCGGAGCATCGTGCCCACGGAACTCGTGTCCCCTTCTCCGACGGAATAGATCTCGATCTCCGGCCGTTCCGCCACGTCCGGCTCGGCCAGCTCCTTGACCATCGCGGCCACCGTCTCCTGGTCGCCGGGCCGGCCCCAGGCCAGCAGCGTGCCGGCCTTGGGGTCCAGTGAGAACCGCATGTCGGGCAGCAAGTCCTGGAGCATGCGGATCGTACTCTTAGGGTCGATCCCGCCAATGCTGTAGGCCTTGAAAACCTCCTGCGATTGACCTTCCACTGGCTGGTCGATCCGACCCAGTGCCTCCTTCACTGCGGCCTGGTCGTTGGCCGGGGCCCAGACCATCAGTCGTTTGTTCTTGAGATCCACCGTGATCTGCAGGCCCGGGAACATGTTCTTCATCATTCGCTGCAGCGCGGTCGGATCGGCCGTGTTGATGGCGTAGGTCATCAACTGGAACTTCTCCGCTTCCGGCGCCTCGCGCTGGAGTTGTTCCAGGGTGGCCTTGATCGTCTGGTGATCGCTGGGCAAGGCCAGGGCCACCAGGTCGCGCGTCTGGCTGTCGACGCTCAGGGTGGCGCCGGGAACCAGCGTGCGCAGCAGGCTCATCGTCGACGCGGGATCTGCCGTCGTCAGCCGATAGGTCTGCACGGCGCGTGTCGTCTCCGGAGTCCCGCCGCCTCCCAGCTTGCGCATGGCTTCGGCCAGGCGTTGGTGTTCTTCGGGAAGGGCATAGGCCATCAGCTTGCCGGCCTTGGCGTCCACGGTCAGCTTGGCCTTGGGGGCCACGTTCTGCAGGGCCGTGGTCACCTGGCTGGCGCTGATGTCGCCCAGAGGATAAACCTCGATCCGCGGCGCATTGTCGGCACTGGCTTGGCTCTCCATCTGCTCCAGCACGGCTTTGACCACGCCCTGCTGCGTGGGTCCGGCATACGCGCTGAGGTGGTTCGTGCGCGCATCCCCGACAAACGTGGCGCCCGGCAGCAGGGTGCGTAGCACTTGGGCGGCTGCCAGGGGGTCGGTGCTTCGCAGCGGATAGATCACCAGTTGCGGCGGTTCCATTGGTCCGCCCGGCCCCATCAGTCCGGCTGGGATCGACTGGATTACGGACTGGATGGCCTGCATCACGCCGGCCGTGTCGGTGACCATGATCTGGCCCGTGGCCGGCAGTTGTATGACCTTGCCATAGGGGCCCAGCAGGGGCTTGATCTCCGCAGAGACATCATTGGTGCTACGGCCTTCCAGTGGAAAGAAGACCTTGACGAATTCAAACCGCCCATGCTTGCTCAAGTCTTCCAACGAGACACGCGGAATGAGGTTGTCCGGAATCCCGTCATGGATGTTCACCACCAGCAGCATCTGCTCGTGGCGAATCAGTACATAACCCTTGGTGATCAACACGCCGTTGAGAAGATCGATCGCCTCGGCCGGCGAATAGTCGCGCGTATCCGTGTAGTTGAACGTGCCTGGTGGCGGCGCATCCAGCACCAATGACAGATTGGCCTGTCGCGCAAACCACTCCAGCACGTCGATCCAACGCTGGAAGCGGAAGTTGAAACGCAGGCGTGCCTCGCCGCCGGAACGGGATTCGCCGCCAGAACGGGACTCGGCGACCGGCCGCGTCTCTGAGCCGCGTCCTTCGGGCGTGGCCTTGCGCGTCAGTTCGGCACGCTGCTCCTGGGTCAGAACCTCGGCGAACTTGACCTCGAATTCGCGATAGATCTTCATCCGCTCGGGTTGCGGCACTTTGGCCATGGCCTGCGCGCGCTCCGTCACCAAGGCCGTAACCTGGGACCGCTGTTCATCGGTCAGCTTGAGCCGTTCGGCAATCGTGGAGTGGGCGATCTTGGCCAGCGTGAAATCGCGCGGCAGGGCATCCACCACCGCCTGAGCGGAAATCTCGGCGGGCGCAGCCGGCGCGGCATCGCTTGGGGACGCCGCCGTGGCCGGCGCGGCGTCGGGTGCGGGACTGGCGGCCGGGGCGCCGGCACTCGACGGAGGACCCGCGGCAGGAGCGCCATCGGGTGACTTGCCGGATTCAGCTTCCGGCTTGGCTGTCGCGCCGGGTTCGTCCGGCTTTTCTTCCTCTTTGCCCGGCTCCGGCTTGGCGGCGTCCGGAGCCGCGGTCGCGGCTGGGGTGGCGGCGGGACCGGTTGCCGTGGCGGGCTTGGCGGCCGGTTCCGCCGCGGCGGCCGTCGGCTTACCCGGCGCAGAAGCGGCGACCGGCTTCGCAACCTGGGTCGTATTGCCCGGCATCACGGCCGGTCCGATCGGTTTGCCCCCCAATGGCGAATAGGTTCCCTGCAGGGATCGCAGTTGCGGACTGAGGTTTGCGGCCGGGTCGCGCGTTGTGCGATTGGACTTCTCCACGACACTCGCCTTGGGCGCGGCGACAGGCGTCTTGGTCTTCTCCGTCCGGGCGGCGGCCGTCTTGCGAGCCGCTTCCAGAGCCGCGGCGCGCCGCTTGGCCCGATCAGCATCGTCGGCGCCTCGCAACACCTGGGCAGTCAGAATGGCGCATCCCAATGCCGAGAGAATCAGACAGCTACGAAATGAGGAGCGCGGCACAGCCAGGACTCCGAGAGGTGTGAACATTCGGAAGGCGGGATTAAGGTCTCTACAAGTATCAGGATAAGTAGGCTAGCCAAAACAGTAAAGCTTTTTCAGCCCGCCTTTTACGTTTCCGACGACTAGAGACTCGCTATACCCCCTAAAGCCACACTTCGTTCGGTCCCAACTACCCCTTGTGAGCGTTAAAACAAACAATGAAACCACCCTGGCGAGTGTACGTTGTTGGCACTGCCCGCAAAGCCTGAATCGTACCGCTAAACCACTCTTTATGGTGGTGACGAGTCAGGACCGAGACCGGGAGTGTGTCGCGGCTGACGAATACGCGTCGCAGGCAGGTGTCGCGTGCTCGGCGCGTGGTGCGACGGTTTGCCCTCCGAAACGGGCACTCGGGAGACTCGCGCTGCGAGTTACGCAGAGAAGTCCTCGGGCCTCAAATCGATCATTCGCCGGGCTTGAATGGCTTCGTGGACCTTATGGACGACGACCTCCGTGCGGAAGGCCACATCGGCTGGGCAGGCCAACTCGGCACGGCCGCGCACGGCGTCGAAGAAGTTCTCCAGGTGCGGTTGGTGCGGTGGTTTGTCGGCCGTCACCGGTAGATCGTAGCCGATTACCTGGCCCGTTTCTCGCACGTGGACCTCGTTGGGGTCCTCCGCCTGGGCCGGTTTGGCCTGTGGCGTGGGCGGTGCGGCCGTCGCCGCAGAGTCCTTCACCACCAGCCCTTGCCGGACCCAGGGTTCCCAGTCCGGCGCGTGCGGTTCGCGATAGACCTTGTTCCAGCGCGCCGTTTCTGAGAGGCGGAGCGAGGCCTCGGTGCCCAACAATTGCTCCCAGTTGCCGCCGCCACTGGTCGTGGTTAGCACCTGAAAGCTGCCGCGAACCGTACCCGAGCTCAGGGGGTACTCGATGATCGCCATGGCGTTGTCGTACCACTGGCGGCCCTGGTAGAAGTCGCACCCGCCGCCGGCCAGGATCGAGCGCGGCTGGACTTTCAACAGGCCGTCGATCGCGTCGACCAGATGCGCCCCGAGATCGGCAAACGGTCCGCCGCCATACCGCGTGTAGCTGCGCCAGTTGCGCAACTCGTGCATACTGGCGTAGCCGTACTGCTTGAGCATGTCGTCCGGGATGGCCTGCCGCTTGGGCCAGCCCAGGTCTTCACGCACCGCGTGGCAGCACTGTCCGCCGACATGCGTGATTCGTCCCAAGAGGTTGTGGGTAGGCAATTTCTGGGCATACAGATAGCGCGGATTGCTCCGCCGCTGGTAGCCGATTTGCAGCCGGCGGCCCGTGGCCCGCATCGTGCGGACCATCGAACGCGCGGCGTCCAACGAGTTGCTCATCGACTTCTCGCAGTAGACGTGGAGCCCGGCCTGCAGGCAGGCATTGGTCTGCTCGGCGTGCAGGAAGTCGGGCGTGGCGACGATCGCCGCCTGGAGATCCTTTTCCTTGGCCAGCAACTCGCGATAGTCGTCGTATTCGGCCGGATCGTGCTTGTAGGTTTCCAGCAGGTACTTGGCCGACTTGCGGCGGTACTTCCAGATGTCGCACACGGCCCGGAATCGCAGGCCCGGAATCCCGGCCGCCGCATTGAGCAGCGTTCGCCCCTGGTCGCCGGCCCCGATCAGGGCCACATGGATCTGTTCAGAAGGGGCCTGGGCTGCCGTGCGCAGGGCAGGCAAGGCCACGACCGCCGCACTGGCCGCCAGTCCGCCTTGAAGAAACGTACGACGTTGCATGGGTGAACTTTCAGTAATCAGCTTTCAGCGATCAGCCGTCAAGGTTGCAGTCCGGGGCGATCCGTGGTTGATTTCAGGCACACACCTTCACGCGTGCCACGGCCGCGCGCGCTGCAGTTTGCTGTCGAGGACTTGCCTGAAGATCTGCACGTCTTCGGCGATCTCGAAGTCGAACATGCCCGCCAAGACGAAGTCGGCTCCGCCTTCGATCGCGAAGCGGAAGGCGTCCTTGGGTGGAATGGCGCCGGCGGCCATGACCTTGAAGGCCAGCCAAGGCTTTTCCACGCCCTTCATGAAGTCGATCGTCTCTTGCGGATGGCTGCACCAATAGCCGGGAAACTCAGCCACGGGACCGCCGATCTCGTCCGGCCGGGGGCCCGTCTTGTACTTGTGGTGGTGCAGGGTCTTGATGTAGAAATCGGCACGCACGCCCTGTTTCTCGCACTCCTGGATCACGCTCAGATCGTGGGCCCCTACGCCGGATGGCACGCCTTGGGCCTTGGCCAGGTCCACCACCTTGCCGATCAGGTCCACCTGCTGCTGTTTCACCAGTTGGTCGGCGCGCACGCCCCACAGGTACACGGCGTCCACGCCGTCGTCGACGATCTGCTGGACTTGTTCGGCATACTTGACCAGCCCCGGCTCGATGGGGGCCGTGGGGCAGATGATCCACTGCATCTTGCCCCCCCGCTTGTCGCGATACTCCTTGAGCATGTCCATGACGTTGGACGCCGTGTGGATCACGAGGGTGTTGATCCCCTGCGACTCGGCCAGGGCCATGGTCTCGAAGATCTTCTCCTTGGTGTTGTATTGCCTGGTGAGGTTGTACACATAGCGCAGGTCGCGGCTGTGCGTGTAGTGCGTCAGCAAGTTCCCGCCCAACAGCATCCGGCTGACCTGCAGATCGCCGATCTTGCCTACGGGCAGCGGGCCGCTTGCGGGGGCAGCGGGGGCTGCTGGCGCGCTCTGCTGCGCGGCAGCCGATTGCGCCGCCGCAGTCACAGCCGAAACGGTCAAGGCGCTGCCCAGGAAACGACGTCGGGTCACATCGCGGATCATGGTTGGGCTCCGGTGCGGGAGGGCGCGCGGCGATTCAAGTCGCGCCAGGCAAGGATCGAACGCTCCAGGATTGCGCGCGGCTCGCCGGGAATGCCGTAGCACTGCATGCCCACCGGTCCGCGGTAATCGATCTGATCGAGCAGCTTCATCAAGGGCACAAGGTCGAACGTGCCGGAATCCAGGGGCAGGATCCAGTTCGCCCGGTTCTTGGGATCGAACCCGGAAGTGCCGTTAATGCTCACCAGGAACAGCCGCGCCCCAGCCCGGCGGAGGACCTGTTCCATGCTGGCCGGGTCTTCCGCGGCCAGGAAGTGGCAGAGGTTGAAGGTCAAGCCGACATTGGGCCGGTCGACCTTGTCGATCAACCGCAGCAGGTCGTCCATCCGCTCGGCGTAGAACCGCACGTGGGGATACAAGGCCACGCGCAGTCCGGCGGCCGCGGCCCGGTCGGCCACCTGCCGGAGCAGCTCCACGGCCCGATCGTCCCCTTCCGTGGATTGCGGCTTGTATTGCTTGCTCACCACGCCCAGCCAGACGATCGTTGGGCTGCCTTTGAGCGAATCGATCATCTCCAGGAGTCGTGGATCGTAGCCCGGCTGGCCCGGGTCGACGTTGACCGTCGTGTAGACGGCGAACATCTGCAGATTCTGCTGGCGAACCGCCTGGAGCATCTGCGGCGCGTCGGCCAGCGATGTGTAGGCCAGGCCGTCGTAGCCCAGTTCGGCCGCCAACTTGGGAATCGTGCACTGGAACTCGAGGTTGCTGTTGCGCGGCAGGCCGACACAGAAACAGAAGAAGGGCCGCGACGTCGGTTGGACCTCGCCAGCCATCGCCGACGCGTGGGCCGGAAGCGCCGTGAGCAGGGCCAGGAAACCGCTGATGATCGACCTGGTCGGCACGCGCGTCATGACCATCCCCCTGCTTGTGATCATATTTTGCACACTACGAGTGCTGCTACTTCAGCGTCTTCAACACGCCCTGCAGGAACTCGACGCTGGCCCGGGTGTTCTCGTCCGAGCCGTGACATTCGATCGAAACCACGCCGTCCCAGTGCGTGGCGTGCAGGAATTCCAGGCACTTGCGGATGTTGTCCGCGTTTACGCCTCCGCCCACAGGGACGATCGAGCTGCCAATGCCCGTCTCCTCGCCGCGCACCGCGGCGGCCAACTCGGGGCTCACGTCCTTGATGTGGCAGTGCGTCAAGTAGGGGCGGAAGTCCTTCAAGAATTCTACCGGATCACGACCGGCAATGAACGTGTTGCCCGTGTCGAAGTTGAACCGCAGATATTCCGAGTCGAAGTACTTGAACAGGCGGTGCATGAACTCGGGGTGACTGGTATAAGGGCCGTGGGTCTCCACGTTGATGATGACCTGGTAGTCCTCGGCCCAGGACAAGCACTGCCGGTAGTTGTCGCAGGTGACTCGAAAAACCTCTTCAAAGCTCATGCCGGGAATCTCGAAGGCCCCGTCCACGGTGTCCACCATCGGACAGCCGATGTCGGCCGCAAAGCGGATGGACTGCTGCACATACTGCACGCCGAAAGCCGAGCCGTTAGGGCCCATCATGGGATACGAGCCGTCGATCTGCGAGGGGGCGAGCCCCTTCTGGTCCAGGTAGCGTCGCAAGGCGCGTGGATTGGCCTGCAACGAGACCCCCGGATCGTAGCCCAGGGCCTGGATGAAGTTCTGGCCGTGGATCACGGCGAATTCCACGTGTTTCAGGCCCGTGGCGACGATCTTGTCCACGGCTTGCTCGAAACTCTGGCTCAGCGGACGCCAATTGTCGGTGTGCAGTCCCAGTTCAATCATGGTCTTTCTTCCGTTCGAGAGGGCAGAGGTCAGGGGGCAGCTTGCTCGGCGACGGGAGGCTGCCCAGCGGCCCAGGCTGTGCCGCGGCGGAACAACTCGCCCACCGCCGGCGGCTGAAAGGCCTGGGCATTGTGTCCCAGCACGCAATGAAAAACGCGTCCCTTGCCGCAAGGGAGCACGAAGGCGATCGGGTAATCGCGCTGATCGACCTTGGAACGCGCCGTGGCCAGGATCTCGATGGGCGCTTCGCCGCTCAGGCAGGTGTACAGTTCGTCCTCGGTATCAAAGGCGGTCATGCCGCGCATGATGGGATGCTCTGGTTGGGCCACTTCCACGCGAAACGCTCCGCGCGGATCGTGGCCGCGAAGCCTCGGATCCCACACGCGCCCGGCGAGTTGCACAAACTCCGGCCAATCCAGCCAGGCTCCGCAGGCAAAATGCACCAGGAACAGCCCCTTGCCCCCTTCGACGGCGCGTTTGAGGTTCTCGCGTGCCGCCGGGCCTGGGCCGGGCTCCTTCCAGTTCATGAAGTGCAGCCCGATCACGTCGTAACGCGCGATCGCCGCGGAATCGAGGAAGTGCGGGTCGTCGACCACGCGCACCTCGATCCGCGGATCGGCGCGGAGTTGAGCGGCCAGGGCCGGCGCCGTCTCTTGCCACAGATGGCCCGGATAGTCCACGCCCGTGACCAGCAGAACCTGGATCGGTTTGCGCACGGCGGCGGGGGGGCCGCCGTTGGGATACACAGGCTTGGCCTTGGGCTCGCCGGCCGACGCCAGGGCCGACCCGATCGCCAACACACCCAGCAGTCCTAAAACCGGTGCCAGAGCCATTCGGCCATTCTGTCGTGTTGAGCCGCCCAGGCCGGCCGCGGCGCGGTCGGGACCCATTCTGTGGCGAATCGTCATGAGCTTCCTCCGCCTTGTTGTTGATCTGGCTCGCCGGAAGACGGACAGGGACATGCGTCTGCAATCCGCCTGCCGTGACCAGTCCGCTACAGGATCTTTGTGGCCCCGGGAATAGCGAACACGGGATACTGTCCGTCGTGCTCGGGCTTGACCGGCGGTTCCATGTCCAGCGTGCAGTCTTCCGCTCGCGGCGCGTAGCAGAAATCGGACTTGTTGACCTGCTCCCAGGTCACTTCCTTGCCGCTGTAGCAGGTCATCTGGCCCATGATGCCCACCAGGGTGCTGCGCGCCATGTAGTCGCCGGCATTGACCGGCTTGCCCGAGCGAATGGCGCTGAACAACACGCGGTGTTCTTCGTCGTAGGCGTTCTGGCGGTCCGTCTTGCCCGCTTCGAAGCGCCACTTGGTCTCGCCGTCGATGGTGCAGCGCGTGACGTTGGCGCGTCCCTTGGCGCCCAGGATGATGCTCGAGCTTTCGTTGTAGCAGCCGTTCTGCGTGCGGCAGAAGGCGTACATGCGCACGCCGTTCGCATACTCATAGACCACGCCGTGATGGTCGAAGACGTTGCCGTAGATTTCGCCGAACGAGGCCGAACGCCCGCCCATCCCGTGGGCCTTCAAGGGCGTCTGTTCGCGCATGGCCCAGGTGGCTCGATCCACGTTATGCACCAGCGACTGCGGCACGTCGTCGCCCGACAGCCAGGTGAAGTGATACTGGTTGGCGAGCTGGTATTCGACCTCGTTGCGGTACTGGGGCAGGCGCGGATAGAGGCCGTAGGGGCCGCGGAGGAAGTTCTCCTCGATGGCCACGATATCCCCGATCGCGCCGTCGTGGATCCGTTGGATCGTTTCCTGATAGCCCTTGTGGTGCCGGCTTTGCAGGCCGGACATCACGCTGAGCCCCTTCTGCTTGGCCAACTCGCAGGCGGCGACGAGATCCTTGATCCCCTTGGGATCGATGGCGTGCGGTTTCTCCAGGAAGACGTGCTTGCCGGCTTCGATCGCGGCACGCAGATACAGCGGGTGGAATTTGGCCGAACAGGCGATGAGCACCACGTCGACCGACTGGATGACGTGCCTGTAGCCGTCGATGCCGGAGAAACAGTGCTCGTCGTCGACTTGGACCTGGTCGGGCTTCTGTTTGCGGAGCGTCTCGCGGCGATTCTGCACGCGCTCGGCGAAGATGTCGGTCATGGCCACCAGACGCACGCCCGGATCGACATTCATGGCATTCACGGCGGCGCCGGGGGCGCGGCTGCCGCAACCCACGATGCCAATCCGGATCACATCGCTCCCCGCGGCGTGGGCACTGCGGCTGAAGGCCAGTTGGCCAAGGGCGGTCGCGGAGACGGCCGCCGCCGAGGATTGGAGAAACTGGCGGCGGGAACGGAAAGCGACAGGCATGGCGACCTCCGCGGCGAGAGTTCAGGGGCAGCCGACAGTCGACCAGAATCCGACCGCGGCCGGAAACATACTCGCGAGTATAGTCGTTTGCGGGCGCGCGTCAAGCAGGTTGTGCCGTTGCGAAAGAGAATGCGTCTGCGCGCAGGCACAACGCGGCTACGCGGCTGGGCCGCGGGAGAGATCGTGTGCGAGGTGAAGGCCGCCGGGCAAGGCGGGTCACGAAATGCGTGTGCCCAGCAATGCGCGCTCAGAAGGACTTTGCACAACGAACGGTGCGGATCGCAGCGCGCAACGCAGATTGCCCAAGTTGTGCATGAATGCAACGACCCAAGCAACAAGCAACGCACCGCATGGCGGGCCGGGGTGTTGCTTCGGCGATCAGGTTTCGTAACCTGCTTTCAGCAAACACGTTACAAGGAGTCAACCGATGCCATGCAATCTAGTGCCGATGGATGGTTTGTTGCATCCATATAGGGGGAGTTGGCAGCGGAGCCCTTGGTTCAAGCCTCCCACGGCACTGCGGACTTGCGTGCGGAGCAAGTCCGCGTAGCCATACCAACGAGTTTGGCTAGGCCTGTTACTCGCCGACATAGGGCAAGAGGGCCATGAATCGGGCGCGTTTGATCGCGGCCGTGATCGCGTGCTGGCTGACGGCGGAAGCCCCGCTCTTGCGCCGCGAGATGATCTTGCCCTGGCGATTGGTCAGCTTCTTGAGCAGTTCCAAATCCTTGTAGTCGACGAACATCGGCCGTGGGCGCTGGCCGTCGACGTAGATCGGATCCTTCTTCTTGCCGCGCACCTTGGCCTTGGCTCGGCGCTTGCTCGGCTTGTTGAACTTCATCTGACTGGGCTTGGGCATCGCTTCTCAACCTGTTTGCTTGAAATAAGATACGGCGTGTATTGCAGCGTTGGCGCCACTGCCGATGGCCACGCCGGGTGCGCGCCAAGAGGGGCCAATCCCGTTGATCGCAGTGCGGTTGGACGCACCCCACAAAAACTACCGTCCATACCAGGGAAACCATCGAGTTTACCGCAATTCCGCCAAAAGACAAGGCATGCCAGCCTCGGGCCCGGTCTTGTCAAACTGAAAGCGTGCCGAGCGATCCACCCTAAGGTGGTAATCTCGATGCGAGATGGTGATCCAGGGGGCAGCTAGCGCAGGGTGCCAGCGAGAATGATCCGGCGAGGCTGCTGTTTGGGAGACTGGGAGGGACAAGGAGGCCTGGGGAAGCCGGAGACGGGGCGCGAGGGGCGATCGTGGGCTTTTTCGGAGAGCGACGAAGGCTTGCCAGGCACGAAAGACGCGGAACTCGCCTTGTTCTAACTTGCCAGTTTGGGTATTTCTACGCCGCTTCGTCGCCCCAGAGGGAGTGACGGGGCAGCTTTGTTGCCTCTTGGGTTGGATCGATCTGGTCTTCATCCGGAAAGGGCCTGCATGCCCGGCCGCCGATTCTGCTTCGGTCGTGCGCACCACGTCGTTTGGGCGTTGGTGACGATGCTGGTCTGCCTGACGGCATGGCCGTCGGCAGGGCAGTCGCCGGCGCGTTCCAGCGGCCTGCCGGGATCGTCGGGTCCGGCTCTGGGGCCAGCGACGAACGTCCCGGGCGCCGATCTGTCTTCTCTGACTCCGCCCGGAACCCTCCCCCAGATTCCTGATGAAACGGTGGTCGACGTACGCGTCGTGGGCAATCAGGCGATTCCCTTGACGAAGATTGTGCCTCACATCCGAACTCGGCCCGGGCGGCCCTTCGATATGGAGGTTGTCGAGGGGGACGTACGGCGTCTGACCCAGAGCCGGATGTTCGTGAACGTGAAGACGTATTCCAAGCGCGTGGAGGGGGGGCGCGTGGTGGTGTTCGAGGTGCTCGAACGGCCGACCATCCATTACGTGCGCTACAAGGGCAACAGCGCCATCAAGCTCAAGACGTTGAAGAAGGAATCGGGTCTGAAGGCGGGCGATGCGTTCGACACGTATAGCGTGGAAGAGGCACGCCGCAGGCTGGAGGATTACTATCACGAGAAAGGCTATAGCCGGGCGCGCGTCACGTTGGTCGAAGGGGGCAAGCCGACGGATCAAGGCGTCGAATTCCTGATCAACGAAGGGCAGAAGCAACGCGTGCTGTGGACCGACTTCGTGGGCAACACGATTGCCAGCGATGACCGTCTGCGAACCCAGATCCAATCCAAGCCCGGCTTCCTCTGGCTGTTCAAGGGCGAGGTCGACCGGAAGAAGATCGACGAAGACATCGACAAGCTGACGGCTTACTACCGCGGTTTGGGGTTCTTCCGGGCGCGCGTGGGGCGCGAGTTGCGCTTCAACGAGGCGCAGAACTGGCTGACGCTGACCTTCGTGATCGACGAAGGACCGCGCTACAAGGTCCGCGGCGTGTCGATTGCCGGGAACACGAAATTCAGCAATGACGAGTTGGCGGAGAAGCTGAAACTCAAGTCGGGCGAGTTCTTCAACCAGGCCATGATGACCAAGGACGTGGCCACCATCCAGGAGACCTACGGGGGCATCGGCTACGTTTTCGCCGACGTGAAGGCCGATCCGCGATTCCTGGAAGAGCCCGGCGAGTTGGATCTGGTGTACAAGATCAACGAGGGCGATCGCTGCCGCGTGGGTCGGATCAACGTGAACATCGAAGGGGACGCTTCGCGCACGCAGATCACCACGATCCTCAATCGCCTATCGCTGCGACCGGGGGATATCGTGGACATTCGCGAGGTCCGCGCCAGCGAGCGACGTTTGCTGGCCTCGGGTTTGTTCCTCTCGGACCCGGCGGCGGGCGCCAAGCCCAAGATCGCCTTCAGCCCGCCGGAGATGGACAAAGAGGAAGGCGGCCAGAAGAAATCCGAGGTGGCGCGCGAGCCGGATCGTCCGCGTGGGTTTCGCGGCCAGTCGCCGACGGAATCGCCGGCGGACTATTGGTCGCAGCAGGCGGTCGGGTTTCGCGACGAAGAGCGCGTCTTGGACCTGACGATCGAGGGGCGACTCGTGCCGCAGCCGGGCCAGGCGGTTCCGATGCCCGCTCCGACCGAGATCTTGCCGAACGAGTCCGGGGAGCCCTCATCCGCACCGGCGCGCGCGGGATCGCGGCCGACGATCATTCGCGGGCAGTACACGCCCGACAGCGGCTACTCGATCCCGAACACGCGGCCCTGGTCGGGCACACGAAGTTCGACGACCGGTGGCACGGTCTGGGACAGCTATACTCCACCGTCGTCGAGCACGACGAATCCGTGGGCTCCCGCGCCATCTTCTGGATCGGGCACGGCGGCGGGCGGCTCGACGACGGGACCGATTGTCCAGCCGAGTACGAACCCACCCGGCGTTCAGGCCAATGCACCGCAACCTGCCGCGACGCCGGCGGCGCCGCAACCCGGTGCGGCAGCGCCTGCTATGGGCGCCGCGCCGGTCCCCGGTTGGCAGCCCGCGGGCAGTCCGGCCACTGCCCAACCGGCCGCAGGCGCTGCGGCCCCGGGCACCACGAGCACGACAGCCGGAGTGAGCCGCGGCGTAGGCGCGAACGATGTGGGAATCGGGACCACCGCTCCGGCCACCAACGCCACGGCGCCGACCCCCATGACGCCGGTCACGGCGATGCCTGCCGCCAGCTACGGCAGCTACCGAGGTCCAACGACCTCCACCACGGCCCAGTCCCAGTCGACGATGCAGCCGGTGGCCCAGTCGGGGCCGCAGTTTGCAGCGCCGGCCAACAATCCGCCCGCCTATGCGCCGCCGCCCAGTTCGTCCAGCGGCCCGCCGAGCAGCCTGGTTCCGGGCAGTCCGCCGCTGTTTTCCAATTCTTCGGTGTTTGCCGCCACCGCCGGCGAGAGCGACTTCAGCCGGCCCATCCCCTTGGACGTGATTGCGCGCGAGACCGAGACCGGCCGCTTGATGGTCGGCGTGGGGGTCAACTCGGAAGCGGGTCTGTTGGGATCGGTGGTGATCGACGAGCGGAACTTCGACTGGACGCGCTTTCCCAGGAGTTGGGAAGACGTGCGCAGCGGGCGCGCATGGCGCGGAGCGGGGCAGGGCTTCCGCATCGAGGCCGTGCCGGGCACCGAACTGCAACGCTACATGATCAACTTCCGCGAGCCCTATCTGTTCAACAGCGAGATCGGGTTGAGCCTCAGCGGATTCTATTACGATCGGCAATACCAGGACTGGGACGAGAACCGCACCGGCGGCCGGGCAGGCCTGTCCTACCAGTTCAATCATGACTTGTCCGGCATTTTCACCTTCCGCGGCGAACGCGTGACCTTGTCCGATCCCGCCACGCCCACGCCCCAGGTCCTGCAGGATGCGCTGGGTCACAATGCCTTGTACGGATTCGAGTTCAAACTTGTGCACGACACGCGCGACAGCTCGTTCTTGCCCACCGAGGGACACTTGATCGAGTTGGGCATGGAGCAGGTGATCGGCACCTACCAGTATCCGCGCGCCTCGGTCGACCTGCGGCGGCACTTCACGCTCACGCAGCGTCCCGACGGGTCCGGGCGGCATGTGTTGAGCATGCTCGGCCGCTTTGGCTGGACAGGCGACGACACGCCGATCTACGACCACTACTTCGCCGGCGGTTATTCCACGCTCCGCGGTTTCGACTTCCGCGGGGCTTCGCCCAGCGAGATGGGCGTGTTCGTGGGCGGCGAGGCCATGGTCCTGACCTCCGTCGAGTATATGTTCCCCATCACGGCCGACGACATGTTGCGCGCCGTGGTGTTCTGCGACGTGGGTACGGTCGAACCGCGCCTCGACACCTGGAACAACCGCTGGCGCGTCGCGCCCGGCTTCGGTTTGCGGATCACGATTCCCTTCATGGGTCCTGCGCCCATCGCCTTGGATCTGGCGTTCCCGGTGTCGCACGAGCCTGGCGACGACATCAACAACTTCAGCTTCTTCATCGGTTTCGGCCGCTAGTGCCGGGCCCTTCAGGGCCCCGTCCACGCCCGAAGCGCAACCAAGCGAATAATGCGGCAAGTTGGCCTGAAGCCCGAAGTGCAACCGGGGGAATGAGGCGTGTCGCCCTAAAGCCCGAAGCGCAAGCGAGGGAACAGGGAACAACGAACGGCCTTCGCTGGCGCTTCAGGCCTGGAACCACCACGGCCCGGGCGAGCGGCCCAGCAAGAACGAACTGCCGACAGGTTTTCGGACCGGCGCGCAAGTAATCACTCATACGCCAAGAGGCACGAGACGTTTGGGCTAAGTCTGCCGAGGGAGGCCGAGGTCCGCAATCGCAGGGGATGGCGATCTTCGGTTCCGGCGGTGGTCTTGCGGCTGCCCGAAAAAAGGCGCATCTCGGTCCACAAAAGTCTCGCGACCGCGTGTGGCACATGGTACAACCGAAGGCGCGCCGGAGGACGCGCCAGGGGAACCATCGCCGCGTCACGGAGGGAGCAGCGTGAATCCATCGCATCGCCAGCAGCGCGAACCGCCACCGAACGGATTTGATTTTACGCACCGCATTCGCGATCTGTGCGCCGACATGGCCGCGCGGCTTCCCGAGCTGTCGCATGTGGACATGGACCGCGTGGCGATCGGCTTCAGCCAGACGCGGCGCAACGGCGCGCAGGGGATCTACGCCACCTTGACGCCGCTGCGGTTTGTGGGCGGCCGGCTGGACACGGTCCGCCGGGGGCGGCAATGGGGCGTGCAGCGCCTGTACGATGCCACCGGCCGCGAGATGTTGTACATCCTGCGCTTCTACCTGCCGCGGTTCCTCGACCTGCCGTATGCGCAGAAGCTTACGACCGTGGTGCACGAGCTATGGCACATCGGTCCGGACTTCGATGGGGACTTGCGACGTTTCAACGGCCGCTGCTACGCCCACAGCTCGTCGCGCAAGAACTTCGATGCCGTGGCCGAGCACCTGGCGCGGCGTTGGTTGGAGGCCAATCCGCCGGAGGAGCTGCACGAGTTCCTGCGCCAGGACTACCGGGCCCTGGTGCAAGAACATGGCCGGGTGTTCGGCTTTCACGTGCGCACGCCCAGGCTGCGGCTGATCGGCTAGGGCCGTCGTTAGACGCTGACAATTGCCGCTGTATCTCACGGCTGCTATCGTGAGGGCTCCGGCCCGACCTCTGCGGAAGGAGTTGGCCGGTCCGGCCGAGTCTTGCCACCCGGCCGACATGGTGGCCGGCGCCTTGGGTTATCGGGGCCACAGCCGTGTGGCGGCAGCGGTGGAATGCATCGCATCCGGCAACGAGCGATTGCAGAAGAACTCGCGGCCTTGATGCGAGAAGCCGAGCCCCGAGAATCGTTCCACATGCGATATAGGCATACTGGCCCCTGGAATTTCATGATTGGGCGGAGAGATACCGTGTTGTGTGAGAACGAGTACTGGATTGTCAGGTGGGATGCGAGACCTTCGGATCATACCACCGATTCAGGTTGTTCTGCAAACCGGAGGCTTCGTCGAACTGGCGGCCCGTGTAGCCCAACAGGCAGTCCACCGCCGGGCCGGTCTCCGAGGCCAGATTGCCATAAGAGTCGTACACCCGATGGTTCTCGATCGTCGTGACGTCGTTCTGGGCATCGTAGCTCACCAGGTCGCGCACGCTGCCCTGATGGTCGGTCAGGGCGTAGAGCACTTCGGCGTCGGCCACGTTCTCGTCGGCGAAGAGGTGGTCGATCGCCTGCGCGTTCCAGAGGTAGCGGTGCGACAGGGCCGGGCTCGACGATTGACCACCGACGCTGCCGGCGGTCGTTCCGGCGAATTGCAGGGCGATCTGACCGCGATCGTACACGTAGACCGAGACCTGCGTCGCGTAAATCCCGAACCGGCTGGCCAACTGCGCCAGCGTCCGATCCTCCTCGACCGCCGCCAAGGCCACCTTGCCTTGAACCCGGCGGCGGCAGGCACACCAGGTTTCTTGCCTATATCCTCTTGACCTCCTGGACCTCATCTGACAGGCTCAGATTGTAGTAGGAACCTATCCTGGAATCACTATAGCCACGTCGGGCGGCCCGGCAGGACCGAACTGCTGACAGGTTTTGGGATCGGCTCCAGATCCTGTGGTCCAGTTTTCGGGGGCCACCTCCCCCTCACTCCCTTTGCGCTGACCAAGAAATGCCGCCGCTTGTCTTCATGATGGGCCGTTCGCCGGCCTTCCTGCCCACCGATCGATGCTACGCGCGCAACCACATGTGGGCCCTGCGCACTAAGGACGTGTGGCGTTGCGGACTGTCGGCCTATGCCGTGCGGCTCTTGGGCGACCTGCGGCGTCTGGAGTGGTCGGCGCCGACCGGCGCCGAGGTCCAGGCCCAACAGGTCCTGGGCACCATCGAGGGCTCGAAGGCCGTGAGCGATCTGTTCGCCCCGGCGGCCGGTGTGCTGCAGGCATTGAACCCGGCCGTGCTGGCGGACCCCAGCCTGCTGAACAGCAACCTCTACGACTTGGCCTGGCTGTTTGATCTGCGCCTGCCGGACGATGCCCCCTCTGCGTCAGGGCAGCCCATCGAGGGTCGCGATTCGCTCGGGCCGCCGGCCGCGTTCCTTGCGCCGCAACAGTATCTCCAGCACCTGGAACTCTGCTGGCCGATCGCGCAGCGGATTCTCAAGGGACAAGTTGCAGGGCCCGTGCCCGGCGAAGATACTGGAAAGAGCGGCTAGTGGTTGCCGACGGGTCGAGGCGTGTTTCGATCGTTGGTTCTTCTTCCTTTTGCATTCCGTATTCCTATGACTTCCCGCTTGGCAGTAATCCTCTCCCAGGCGCGCGACGGCACGCCTGAGCAGCGAAGACTGGAAACACAGCTCGTTGAGCAGCTTAGTGCCATTCCGGGCATTGAGCTGTCCGTGGTGCCGCATCTGTACGATCTTCCGCCGGCGGGCCGCGCGGCTGGCAACCTGCAAGCGATGGCCGGCGATCTGGTCGTGCTCAGTTGGCTCTATCCGCGCGCCGCCTTCTGGGTCCTGGATGCCAACGGCCTGACCGGCCGCATGGGAGTCACGCGCTTCTTCTCCAAGGAAGAACTGGAGAGCCGTAGCCATAACCCCAAACGAACCAAGGCCGCGCGCACGATCTGGTGTCTCGATCTGCGCGCCGCGGATGAACCGCGTATCATCGTCGAGGAAGTCCAACGCATCCTAACCGAGGCCGCCGGAGGCGTGCCAACCGCGACCGCCGGCGGCGCACCGCGGGCGATCGCCGAGCCCGCCGGGCCGCGATGGTATCCGGTGATCGACTACGATCGCTGCACCGACTGCCTGGAATGCCTGAACTTCTGCCTGTTCGGCGTGTTCGACGTGGATCAGCAGCAATCCCTGTATGTCGAACAGCCCGACGCCTGCCGGCCCGGCTGTCCGGCGTGTGCGCGGATCTGTCCCAGTGGGGCGATCATGTTCCCGGCGCACCAGGAGCCGGTCATTGCCGGTCACGGGGTCGGTGGCCATGAGGCGTTCAAGCTCGATTTGTCGCAACTGTTCCAAGGCGTGGATGGGACCACCTTGGCGGCCGCGGAGCGTGCGCGCGCCTTGGCCGCACAGAACGCTGGGCAACCGGCAGTCGAACCACCGGCCTCCGCCCCAGCGCCCGCCCCGCCGCGTGCCAAAGATGATCTCGACCGCCTGGTCGACGGCCTGGACGAGTTGCCGTAGCGGTTGGAGCGAAAGAAGCGGCTGTAGGAGGCCGGATGCCGGGCATGAGGGCACACATCGCGCACCTGTCCTGCAGATGAACGGTGGGGAGAAACACGCGCGGTGTCGTTGTCCGCGGCAATCCCGTCTTCAGAGTGGTTTGCGTTGGACTGTCGGGCGTGGGGCGATTATCGTAGACAGAAGCGGCCCTTCCACTTATCTGCTGCCCCTCTCTTGATTGAATCCTACATCGTCCATGTCTGGCGAGGGCGGCCATCGGACGCCCGTCTTCGTGACCTCCCGTTGCGCTGCCCCAGGCATGGGCAACGCACAGACTACCCCTCTCCTACTCAACGTCGAGGCCTGCCGTGAGAGCGAAAGCCTACCCCAGAACCATCACAGCCACGTCGGGCGGCCCGGCAAGACTGAATTGGCAACAGATTCTGGGGCCGGCTCTAAGTCCCTGGGCGATTGTACTGAGTTGTGGTCTGGTGTGGTCGGCATGGACAGCGGCGGCCAGCGAGCCGATCCGGCTGGCGTCTTCGCCCACCTTGTCGCCCGACGGCCAGTCTCTGGCCTTCTCCTGGCACGGCAATCTGTGGATGGTGGCGTCTACCGGGGGTGAGGCCCGGCAGATCACGACGCACATCGCGCGCGACAGCCGGCCCTGCTTCTCGCCCGACGGCCAGCAGTTGGCCTTCACCAGCGAGCGGACCGGCACGCGGCAGGTGTATGTGACCAGCGTGTCGGGCGGATTCGCCGCGCAAGTGACGTTCCACTCCGAGGGCAGCTCGCTGGAAGAGTGGTTCCCGGACAGCCGGGCGCTGCTGGTCAGCGGCGTTCGCGATCACTCCTGGCATCACGCGGACCGTTTCTTCCGCGTGGGGCTGGCCAAACGGTCGGCCGAGGAACTGCTGTTCGACGCGGCGGGCCGCGACGCCAGCCTTTCGCCCGACGGCAAGAAGCTGCTCTTCGTGCGCGAGGACGTGGTCTGGTGGCGCAAGGGCTATCGCGGCAGCCAGTCCGGTCAGATCTGGATGTACGACCTGGTCAGCAAGCAGTACACGAAACTGGTGGACCATGAGCGCGGCTGTCGCTACCCGCTTTGGCAACCGGACGGCAAGGGCTTCTACTATGTCGGTGGCCAGAGCGGCAGTTTCAATCTCTGGCAGCGCGATCTGGCCAGCGGCCGCCAACGGCAACTGACCACCTACCGCGACGACTCGGTGGTGATGCCCTGCATTTCGCGCGACGGCTCGACGATCGTGTTCCGCTATCTGTTCGATCTGTACCGCTATCAGCCCCAATCGAACAAGCCGCCGGAACGGATCGAAATCACCTGCGACAGCGACGTCGTCCCCGATGCCTTCATGCGCCGCGTGCTGCAGTCGGCCAGCGCGGTGAGTTTCTCCAGCGATGGGTTGGAACTGGCCATGATCGCCGGCGGGGACTTGTGGGTCATGGACACCGAGCTGCGCGAACCGCGCCAGGTCACCAACACGCCCGAGGAAGAGCGGTGGCCCGCCTTTGCGCCCGACGGCCGCTCCGTCCTCTTCGTCAGCGACAAGGACGGCCAGTGCGACATGTGGCGCGCCACGCGCAGCGATTCCAAGAAGTATTGGTGGCAGAACGATCGCTTCGTGCTCACGCGGATCACCAACGACGTGGAGAACGAGAGCCATCTGCAGTGGAGCCCCCTGGGCGACGCCGTGGCCTTTGTCAAAGGGCTGGGGGACCTGTGGGTCATGTC
The DNA here is from genome assembly GCA_937889015.1 of uncultured Planctomycetales bacterium. Lineage (GTDB taxonomy): Bacteria > Planctomycetota > Planctomycetia > Pirellulales > Thermoguttaceae > CALARR01. The sequence continues at coordinate 62,658 of CALARR010000070.1, forward strand.
GGCCGACGGCAAGAGCGCGCGGCGCGTGTTGGAGCACTGGGAGCGCCTCTCCTACGATTGGTCGCCCGACGGCAAGTGGCTGACGTATGCCGCCTTCGACACCGACTTCAATCGCGACGTGTGGGTGCTCAGCCTGGAAGGGGAACAGAAGCCGGTCAATCTTTCCTGCCATCCCAACAACGACGGCAATCCGGTCTGGTCGCCGGACGGCCGGATCATCGCCTTCACCGGCCGGCGCCAAGGCACCGACGTCGACTTGTACTTCGTCTATCTGCAGAAAGAGCAAGCCGAGGTCGACTCGCACGATCGGGCCGTGCAGCGCGCCATCGACAAGATCCGCAAGGCGCGGTTGAAACCCAATCCCACCACTTCCAAAGAGGTGCGGCCGGCCTCGGGCAGCGGTGCGACTCCGGCCGCCAAGCCTGCCGGTGCCACACCCGCCCCCAAGACCGTGATCGTTACCTCCAAGGACACCAGCCGCAGCCTGCCCAAGAATCCGCCCAAGGTCCGTATCGATCTGGAGGGCATCGCCGATCGCATCCACCGCGTGGCCATTCCCAACATGGCCGAGGGGGGCCTGTTCTGGGCGCCCGACTCCAAGCGTCTGGCCTTCACGGCCAACATCGACGGCAAGCCCGGCACCTACACGATTTCCTTGCCCGAAGACCTGAAGCCCAAATTGCTGGCCGCGCACACGGGGCGTTCGGCGCGCTGGCTGGAGGCCGACCAACGCGTGGTGTGGCTGTCCAGCGGCGTTCCGGCCAGCCTTTCGGCCAGCGGCCTGCAGTCGCTGTACAGTTTCTCCGTGCCCCAGCAAGTGGATGTGAAGGGCCGCTTCGCCGCCGCCTTCGACCAGTGCTGGCGCGCGATGCGCGACTACTACTACGACGCCACTCTGGGCAACCGCAACTGGGACGAGATCCGCCGCAAGTACGCCCCCTCGGCGCGAAAGGCCGTCAACAGCGACGAACTGGGCGAGATCGTGTGCCTGATGCTCGGCGAACTGAATGGTTCGCACCTCAACTTCTACCCGCTCGGCGAGCCAGCGCCCAGCGACGACGCACAAGGCAGTGGCGACAGACCCGTGGCGGCCAATGGTCCTTCCGTCCTCCGCAGCACAAGCGACCGCCGCTGGAACGAGACCACGGCCCACCTGGGCCTGCAGTTCGATCCGGCGCACAAGGGGCCGGGCTGGAAGGTCAAGCAAGTGATCGACGGCAGCCCGGCCGACCGTGTGAAGACCAAGATCCGGCCCGGCGAGTTGCTCCTCAGCGTCGATGGCCGCGCCGTGCAGCCGGCCGCCGACCCGACGCTGGTCCTCAATGGTCCGCCGAACCGCGATGTATTGCTGCGCGTGCGCAACAGCGAAGGCACGGACCGCGACGTGGAATTGCGCCCCATCAGCTACCAGAAGGCACGCTCCTTGTTGTACGAGCAGTGGATCCGCCAGAACCAGGAACACGTGGCCGCCCACTCCAAGGGCAAACTCGGTTACCTGCACATCCGCTCCATGGACATGCCCAGCTTCCAGCAGTTCGAACGGGACTTGTATGCCGTGGGGGCGGGCAAGGATGGGCTGATCATCGACGTGCGCGAGAACGGCGGCGGTTCCACCACCGATCACCTGCTCACCGCGCTCACACAACCCGTACACGCGATCACCATGCCGCGTGGCGGCCAGCCGGGCTATCCCCAGGATCGCAAGGTCTACGCCACCTGGAACAAACCCATCGCCGTCCTCTGCAACCAGAACAGCTTCAGCAACGCCGAGATCTTCTCGCATGCCATCAAGACGCTCAAGCGCGGCCCGCTGGTGGGCGTGCCTACGGCCGGGGGCGTGATCAGCACGCACACGATCGATATCATGGACGTGGGACGGCTGCGCATTCCCAGCCGCGGCTGGTTCCGGCTGAGCGATGGCGAAGACATGGAACTGAACGGGGCCGTGCCCGACTACGTGCTGTGGCCCGAACCCGGCGACATCGCGCGCGGCCAGGACAAGCAGTTGGACAAGGCCCTGGAGGTGCTTTTGGCGGAGGTCCAGAAGTGGTCCCGCCGCCCCACGCCGGTGCCCCACAAGGCCAGCCAGCGCAAACCGCAGGAACGACCATGAATCAGGATCGCCGGAAGGATCCGCAACGACGCGTCTTGGCCGAAGGGCATTTCGCCCGGCTGGTGGCCCAGCATGGTTGGGAATGGGTGGAACGGGTCAACAGTACGGGGGCGGTAGTGATCGTGGCCCTCACCGCGCAGCGCGAATTGGTCCTCGTCGAGCAATACCGCATCCCGCTCCAGCGCCGGGTGCTCGATCTGCCCGCCGGCCTGGCGGGCGACGAACCGGGCACGCACGGCGAAGACCTGGCCGCCGCCGCACGCCGCGAATTGCTGGAAGAAACCGGCTTCGTGGCCCCACGCCTGGAGTTTCTCAACGAAGGGCCCTCTTCGGCCGGACTGGCCAGCGAAACCTACGCCCTGTTTCTGGCGCGCGATGCCCAACGCGTGGCCGCCGGCGGGGGCGATGACAAGGAAGACATCCAGGTCCACGTGGTCCCGCTGGCCGAGATCACCACCTGGCTCGACGCGCGCCGCCAAAGTGGGGTCATGATCGATCCCAAGATCTTCGCCGCCCTCTACTTCGCCCAGAACCGCTGACCTGGCCGAACGGCAGCCCCGCGGCGCGAAGGACGTGCTCAGCCGCGGCGTTGCCGGCCGTCTTCGCTGGTCGACTCCGTCCAGAGTCCTTCGCCCGTTCTCACCCGACGAGTGTTCTCTCGGATCGTGGAAGTGTACGCCTTCCTTACCCCCCGGCAGGTTCCTGGACTCCAGACCGGCGATCCAGTAGGCTAATCGGGACATACCTCCCCCGCTGCGACGTGCGACCCCGGACTGATCCGGATCATCCGATCCCCCCCTGGGATCTGGCACTGCGTCGCCTGTCCCCAGAGAAGATGTCTTCAACACTTGCACCAAGGGAGAAGCGAACATGAGCGCGCGAATCGTCTGTCGTGGGATCCCCTTCCTGGCTTGCTGGGGCTTGCTGTGGGTCGCCACAAGCCATGCCCAAACCGCCACAGGCCCCTGGGTCTCCCTGTTCGACGGCAAGACCCTCAACGGCTGGCACCAGGTGGGCGAGCTGCCCTGGGTGGTCGAGGAGGGGGCCATCGTCGGTCGCATCACCGAGAAGTCCAAGCTCTATAGCCTCCTGGTCAGCGACCAGGTCTACCGCGACTTCACCGTGCGTCTGAAATTCAAGACGCTCCAGGGCAACAGCGGTTTCTACATCCGCACGATCGTCGAGCCGCCCGATCGGGCCCACGGGCTGCAGATCGAAGTCGATCCCAACCACAACAGCGGCGGGATCTATGAGAGCTATGGCCGGGCCTGGGTCGACAAACCCGCGGAGGAACTGCAGGCCAAGTACTTCAAGCCGGGCGAGTGGAACGAGTTCTTCATCTCGGCCTACGGCGGCAACGTGGAGGTCAAGGTCAACGGCATCACCGCGGCCAAGCTGGAGAACGAGACCAGCCGGCCGGCCGGCCATCTGGCCATGCAGATGCACGCCGGCAACGAGATGCTGGTGATGTTCAAGGACATTGAAATCCAGGCGGCGGCCGACGCCGGCGGGACGCAGACGGCCCCCACCCAGCCTGCCCTGGTGCAGCCCGACCCCAAGGGCCGGCTGCATCTCAGCGCCAAGACGGCACGACTGTGCGGCAAGTTGGCCTATCGGCCGGCTTGGGATGCCCTCAGCGGCTGGCAGGCCAACGAGCGCGCCGAGTGGGACGTCGAAGTCGTCAAGCCCGGACTGTACGACGTGTCGCTGGAGTGGGCCGCCGACGACAAAGACGCGGGCCGCGCCTTCGCTCTGGTGGCCGGCGATAAGACCCTGGAAGGCACGGTCGAAGGCACCAAGGGCCGCGAAATGTATCGTCGGGCCACGATCGGCCAGATCGAGCTTGCAGCCGGAACGCAGAAGATCGTCCTCAAGGCCAACGGCGAATTCAGCGGTTGCCTGATGGACCTGCGTGAGGCGACGTTGACCCCGGTCAAGCCCGTGAAGCCAGCCAAACCGGCCAGCGCGGCCAAGCCGGCGAAGTGATCGTCGCAGAGCCATCGTGGCTTTCCGAGAACAACCAGCGCCGACGCAGCGCGGCCGAGCCCGATTGAGGGCCCCCCAAACTGCGTCGGCCCTTTTCTTCAAACCCTAATCCCTAATCCCCAATCCCTGCTTCCCATGGCTCCCCAGTTCATTTTCGAGATGCACGGCGTCAGCAAGGCCTTCGGCGAGAAGGTGGTCTTACAGAACATCAACCTGTCGTTCTACTACGGGGCCAAGATCGGCGTCGTGGGGGAGAACGGGGCCGGCAAGTCCACGCTGTTGAAGATCATGGCCGGCATCGACACGGATTTCGACGGCACGGCCAAGCTCACCAAGGGGATGACGGTCCGCTACGTGGCCCAGGAGCCGGTCCTGGACCTGGACGCTACCGTCCGCGACAACCTGAAGACGGCCATGCGTCCGGTCCAGGCCTTGTTGGACCGCTTCAACGAGATCTCCATGCGCATGGCCGATCCCCAGCCCGACGACGACCTGGACAAGCTGATGGAGGAGATGGGCCGGTTGCAGGAGCAGATCGACGCGCGCGACGCCTGGGAAATCGACCGCATCATGGACATCGCCTCGGACGCCCTGGTGCTTCCGCCCGACGACACGCCCGTGCGCCAGCTTTCGGGCGGAGAGCGGCGGCGCGTCGCCTTGTGCATGGCCTTGCTGGAGAAGCCCGACCTGCTGCTGCTGGACGAACCCACCAACCACCTGGACGCGGAAACCGTGCAGTGGCTGGAACAGGCCTTGCGCGACTATCCCGGCACGGTGATCATCGTCACCCACGACCGCTACTTCCTGGACAACATCACCAAGTGGATCCTGGAACTGGAGAACGCGCGCGGACTGCCCTTCGAGGGCAACTACTCCTCCTGGCTGGCGCAGAAGGCGGAGCTGTTGCGCGTCATGGAGAAGCACGAGTCGCAACGGCAGAAGACGCTGCAGAAGGAGTTGGACTGGATCCGCAACACGCACCAGGGCCGCCGGCAGAAGAACCAGGCGCGGATCCGCGCCTACGACGAGTTGGCCAGCCAGCGCGACGTGGACACCAAGAGCGAGACCATCATCCAGATCGCCCCCGGCCCGCGACTGGGCGACAAGGTGCTAAGCTTCAAGAACGTGAACAAATCCTTCCACAACGCCGACCAGGAGTTGAAGCTCATTGAGGGCAGCTCCTTCAACGTGCCGCCGGGCGCGATCGTGGGCGTGATCGGCCCCAACGGCACCGGCAAGACCACGCTCTTCCGCATGGTCATCGGCCAGGAACCGCCCGACGCCGGCACAATCGAATTGGGCCCGACCGTCGTGCTCTCCTACGTCGACCAGCACCGCGACGCGCTGGCCGACGAGAAGACGGTGTTCGAAGAGATCACCGACGGCAAGGACAAGATCGAGCTGGGCAATGTATCGATGAATTCCCGGGCCTACGTGGCCCGGTTCAATTTCCGCGGACCGCAGCAACAGAAGAAGGTGGGCGAGTGCTCGGGCGGAGAGCGGAACCGGATTCATCTGGCCAAGATGCTCCGCCGGGGCGGCAACCTGTTGCTGCTGGACGAGCCGACCAACGACCTGGACGTGAACACGATGCGCGTTTTGGAACAGGGGCTCCTGGATTTCCCCGGCTGCGCCATGGTGATCAGCCACGACCGGTTCTTCCTGGACCGCATCTGCACGCACCTGCTGATCATGGAAGGCGACGGCCGGACCACGTGGTTCGAGGGTGATTTCACCGAATACGAAAAGGCCGTGCTGGCCGAGAACCCCGAGCGCTTCGCCCATCGCCGCGGCAAGTACCGGCGGTTGACGCTGCGTTGAGGGCCCGTGCCCGGCCCGGCCGTCGCTGACACGAACCAAGGAGTTGTCCCATGAAGTCCATCCTCCACGTTGTTTCGATCGGCTGGGCGGGGCTGGCGGCCTTGGCGCTGGCGAGCGTGGGCGTCCCCGCAGCGCACGCCGCGTCGCCGAAGTCGCTGTGGGAGAGCCGGGAGATCCGGGGTGGCTTGTGCGTGCACATCGGCACGGGCGCCTTGACCTTGGCCCTGGATACGGCGCGCGGCGGCCGCTTCCTGGTCCAGGTGTTCGAGTCCGATCCCAAGCAGATCGCGCAGGCTGTCGCCAAGCTCCGCAGGGAAGGCCGCGCGGGATTGGTGAACGTGGACTCCTGGGACGGCCAACGGCTGCCTTTGGCCGAGAACCTGGTGAACATCCTCGTGGTCAACGCTCCGGATCAGGCCCCGCCGCTGGCCGAGATGGCGCGTGTGCTCCGGCCTGACGGGCTGTGGATCGCGCCCTCCGCTGCAGCCGCTTCTCCGGCGATTCAAGCCGCCGGCCTGGAACCCCTGGAAGCCCCGGCCGAGTGGATCGCCGCGCGAAAGCCTTGGCCCGCGCAGATGGACACCTGGACTCACGCGCGTCATGCGGCCGACGGCAACGCCGTGTCCGGCGACAGCCTGGTCGAGCCGCCGCGCCAGGTGCGCTGGCTGCAGCATGCCGCGCGGGAGAACAGCCGGATGGTGACCGACGCCGGGCGGTGCTTTTACGCCGATATCCTCGCACGCGATGCCTTCAACGGCTTGCGTCTCTGGAACGAGGAGATCCAATCGCCACGCAACGCCCCGCCGCCGGTCGTCGCCGGCCAGCGGGTCTTTGCTCTGGTGGGCACAAAGCTGGTGGCCCTGGATGCGGCCAGCGGCAAGATCGTGCAGGAGTACCCCGAGGCAGGCACGCCCCGCGAGTTTGCGCACTGTGCGGGCCGCCTGGTTGCCGTGGACAAAGATGGGGTCTGCGCGCTCGACGTGGCCTCGGGCCGGCTGCTGTGGCGGCATGCGGCTTCCGAACCGCAGTGCGTGGTGGTCGGTGACGGGGCCGTGTACTTGCTGGAAGGAATGACGCGCCGCGGCGAAAAATGCGTGGCTCTCTCCCTGGACCTGGAATCCGGTGCCGTGCGCTGGCGCGGCGACGATTGGCCCTGGGCCGAGAAGGTACGACGGTGCGTCTGCCACCGCGGACTGGTGGCCTACGAGGTCTCGACCCTCAACAACGACTCGCCCGGCAACGTGCTCTACGTCGTCGACAGTGCCGAAGGCCGCCTGCTGTGGAGCCGCGAGTTCTTGCCGGGCATGAACCATGCCAAGCAGGCGCGCGCCATGTTCGTCGAAGACCTGCTGTGGGTCCTGGAGAAGAAACAGTGCGTGGCCCTCGATCCGCGCAGCGGCCAGGAGCAGCGCCGATACCCGGCCGGCTATTGCCACTGCTTCCCGCCGGTGGCCACGTCGCGCTACATGCTGGCGGGCGAAATGGAGTTGACCGATCTGGCCACGGGACACCTCGATGCCCAACGGATCACCAAGGGGGCCTGCGGACGCGATGCGGGCTGGGTGCCGGCCAACGGATTGATCTACGTCTTTCCCAAGCATTGCGTGTGCTGGCCCATGCTCCGCGGCTACGCCGCCATGGCCCCCGCCTTGACCCAAGGCGCGGCCGACAAGCCCACCGCGGAACTGCACTTCCCGCTGCAGCACGGCACCGCCAAAGCGCCGGCCGCCGTACAAAGCAGCAGCGCACGCAGCGGCAAGAGTTCGTGGCCCTGCTATCGCCAGAATGCCTGGCGCAGCGGCAGCACGCCGGCCAGGCTGCCCGAGCGGCTGACCGAAGCCTGGTCCGCCAACCTGGGCGACTGGCCCGAGGGACCGATCGCCGACGACTGGCGCGAGAACCCCTTTGTGCGCGGCCCAGTGACGGCGCCCGTGGTGGCCGACGGGCGCGTGATCGTGGCGCGCCCCGACGCCCATGAGGTCGTGGCCCTGCGCTTGCTGGACGGACGTGTGCAGTGGCGTGTGACGGTCAACGGACGCGTCGACACCGCCCCCACGCTCCACAACGGCCTGTGCCTGTTCGGCACCAAGACCGGATGGGTGTATTGCCTGCGCGCCGACGACGGGAACCTGGTCTGGCGTCTGCGCGCCGCTCCGGCCGACGACCAGATCATGGCCTACGGCCAGTTGGAGTCGCCTTGGCCCGTGCCGGGAAGCGTCCTGGTCGTCGACGGTCTGGCCTACTTCGCCGCCGGCCGGCAATCGCTGGCCGAAGGCGGAATCCTGGTGTTCGCCGTCGAGCCGCAATCGGGCACAATCCGCTGGGTGCAACGCATCGACAGCGTGCCCCAGACCAACTTCTACGCCAGCAATGCCCTGGAGTTCGACAACTTCGACCTGCTGTTTCGCGAAAACGACCAGATCGCCATGTCGCGGTGGGTCCTGGACCGCGCTGCGGGCCAGGTGAAGTGCAAGGACAAGGAAGAGTTCGTGCGTCTGGACACGGGCCATGGCGGCGTGGCGGTGCCGCGCGGCTGCTGGAGCTATGCCCCCCGCCATCAGTCGCGGCACGGCACGCATCAGGCAACGCGTGCGCCGATCGTGTTCTGCGAGAACATGGCCTTGGGCTGCTCGGAGGATCGCCGCAGCGTGTATCGCCGCGATTTCGCCTTCCCCGACGAGAAATTCGAGCTGACGTGGCTTACCGGTTGGGCCGCCAGCGAGCGTTATCGCAACAAGCAAAGCGAAATCTGGCCCACCGATCGCCTGGCCGCCAAGGCCAACTGGTCCCAGGTGCTGTTCGACAAGTCTCAACCCAAGCAAAGCGTGACCGCAATGCTCCTGGCCGGCGATCGGTTGTACCTGGCCGGCGCGGAGGGGGGCCTGACGGTCCTGGCGATCGAGGACGGCAGCCTGGTTCGCCGCATCGACCTGCCGCCGCCCATCTGGGATGGGATGGCGGCTGCCGAAGACCGCCTGCTGGTCACGACCCGTGACGGCCACCTCGTGTGCCTGAAGGGGGCCAAAGGGCGGTAACCCGGATGATTCATGGCCCAGGATGTGTTGGTGCAGAGTGCGTCATGGAAGCCCGAAGCGCAAGCGAGGGTAACCCACGACTCTGCCTTCGCTTGCGCTTCAGGCTTCAATAGTGGCATGAATAAGCCGGGCTAACACTCCATCCGCTGTCTTACAACCACGATTCGTATTCTGGAAGGTGACCGCATGCGGTTCTTTCTGTTCTGGCTGGCGATGGCAACCATCTCTGCGGCCGACGTGTTGGCCGTGCCCTTCAGCGTGCATAACCCCGGCTCCGCCGCGCGCCGCGAAGTCGTCTGCCTCTCCCTGCCCGTCGCCCCGGGAGTGATTCCCGGCGACCTGCCCCAGACCGTCACCGTGCAGGGCCAAACCCTCCCCGCCCAAGCCGCGGTCATCACCCGGCATCCGGATCAGTCGGCGAGGCGCGTGCTGGTCTGTTTTCCGGTCGAACTGGCGCCGGGCCAGCGCTTGGAAGGGGATTACGCATCGGCCGGCGCGCGAGCGAAGTCACCACCAGCGAGTTCGCCTCGTGCGATGCTCCAGGACAATTGCCTGCAGACCCAGGCCTATCAGGTGCAGATCCAAGGCGATCGGCTGCAGATCGTCAAGTCAGCCGATCGCGCGCCCCTGGCGACCCTGAAGGCCTTCGGCCCGGAATTGACCGATCCACAGCCGGCGACGAGCGAGGTCCTGTACCACGGCCCGTGCTTCGTTTGGCTTCGCTGGCGCCAGCAGGGCACCAGTTTCGCACGCGAGGTGGACATCCAGGCCGACCAATTCGGTCGCCTGACGGTCACCCAACGCCTGCAGAGTCGTCTGGGCCAGAATGCCTGGACGCCGGACTTCGGTTTCGAGTTCTCGGCGGCCAGCGCCGACGCCCCTGCCGGAAAGCCCGTGCACTTCCTCGGCCTGGATGCGCGATCCAAGTTCGCCGACCATCCCGAGCTGCTAATTGGAGCGAAGCTGGCCGATGCGACGACGGTGGCCTTGGCCAACCCCTTGGCCCTGCGCCAGCATCGCGGAACGCTCGAACTGCGCCGCCAAGGCGCGGGGGTCCACATCCGCTTCGGTCGGCTGGAGCCCGTGACCAAGGAAAATGACCAGCTCATGATCCAGGATGGACAGTGGCGCGTGGCGCAGGTCATGATCGCACCAGGCAAGGCCGCGGACCTGGCCGCGGCCATCGACGAGCCCACGCGCGCTTGTGCCCATTGGACCGCCTACGACGCCGTGTACCACACCGGGGCGCCAGCGGAGCCCAAGAATCCGCTCCTGCGATCGTTGGCCGATCGGTACATCCAGTACTTGCAGCGGATCTCCATCGACGGCGACGACTGGGGCAACATGACCTCCTACGACCCCGTGACGGACAAGGCCCCCATCAACAGCATGGTCCGCTACAACCATTGCCAGTACGTGTGGGAGGACTATTTCCGCTCGGGCGATCCGCGGCTGCTGCGGATCGCGCGCGATTGGTCGGAGAACTACCGCAACCTGTCGGTGTATTGGGGCCGGCTCGAGCGGTACTTCGGTGGCAGCCGGCGCGGACGCGCCTACCGCGATGATCCGAAGAAGGGCGCCGGCCCCGGATCGTACATGGTCCGCTTCGAATATACGTCCGACTACGTCACCAAAGGCTATCACAACTTCTGGCTGGCCTATGAAGAGACCGGCGACCCGCGATTCAAAGAGGCGGCCGAAGTGCAAGCCAGGTGGTCCGCGGCCAATGTCCATACCGATCGCGGCGAGATGCGCAACGTGGGCATGATCGCCGATTTCGCCAAGCTCTACAGCTACACGGGCCAGCCGTCCTACCTCGAGCAGGCCAATCGCCTGTGGCGCGAGTTCCAGACCAAGCAGATGCCTGACTTGATGTTCACCCAGAGCGGCAAGCCGGCCACGGGCAACGATCTGTACATTTTTGACGATGCCCAGGGCTACAAGCATCCCTTCTACAAGGCGTATATCACGCAATACGCCACCAATGCCTTGCCACGACTCCTGAAACATCAGCCCGACGATCAGCGTCTGCGCGCGACGATCCTCGCCTGCAACGACTGGATGGCCAGCGTGCAGACGGCCGGCGGCGGCTGGAGCTACCCGGGGCCGACCAGCGCCGGCATGCGCTGGAATATCGAGTACTGCCACGGCCTGGGCCTGGCCTGCGCCATCGAGCCCAAGCCGGCCTATCTGAATGCAGTGCAACGCACGCTGCGCGCCATCGTCGGGCTCTTCCAAGAACACGATATCATTCCCGCCCGGCTCGATGGTTGGGAGCAGCAACTGGGCGTCCCGCTCACCGCTACGACGTACCGCCTGGGCACGGACCGCGATCGCTCCAAGGACTATACGCACGGCCGGATCAAGTTCGAGGCCGTGCCGGACGACACGGTGTACTTCCAAGTGGTGCTCCGCGACTATCTCCGCCATCGCAGCGAAGATTCGCTGTTCCAGCCCGATGCAACGCTGGAGCAGATGCGCAAGCTGCCCAGAGCGGGCAAGCCGTAGTGCGATAGACGCGTCTGCGGCCTGCTTGGGCCATCTCACCGCAGCGGTACCGTGTTCAGTCCCCGGCGATCACTGCCGCCCCAGCAGGTTCACCGCATGCACCGTGCGTGTGCGCTCTTCGATCTCCGCCGGCAGGGTCCCCTTGAACCAGGCCTTGGCGCGGTAGGCGAACTCGTCGCCGCTGGGCAGCATCTTCAGCGGCGCAAAGTGCGCGGCCAGCGGATTGCTCAATCGCGGCGTGCTGTGCGGCTCTTCGTGGCAGCCGGCACACGACTTGGTCTCGCCCGGCCGCACCGAGATCCAGGTGAGCTGGTTGCCCAGCACGCGGCGGTCGCTGTCCAGCACTTGCAAGTGCACCAGCCGGTCGGCCGGCAGCTCGGCGAAAAACGATCCATCGGACGCCAAGGGCGCGGTGCCCAACACGCGCGCGAAAGTCCCCCCGTGGTTCTTCCATACCGGCTGGGGACTGGTGTGGGTCAGGTGCCGGCCCACCATCGGCACTCCCTCGATCAGACGCACCAGCCGCCCCCGGCTGCGAACCTCGGCCTCCTGCGTATGAAACACGCTGGCGCAGAGGAACCGCCCGCTGTAGGCCTGGCGCTGAGCCTGCGCCGGCAGCACGGGAGGCTGCGCTCGGGGCATGATCGGTCGCGCCTCATAGTCGGCCTTGCGCGGATCGTTGTAGATCAGTTCCAGCCGCCCCGTCTCCGGCCAGAAGCGATACAGAGCCAGGTCGATCTGTTCGCGATCGAGGGTCTTCTCCGTGGCCGCGCACAGCAGGCTCCCGTCCGGCAGCGGCCAGGGCGTGGTGTAGGCGCGCGTCTTGTAGTCGGGCATGATCAGCGTTTCGCGGTCGCGCCGCGGGCCGATGAGCGTCAGGCCCCCCTGCGTCGCCACCACGATGTTTCGCGCGTCCGGCATGGCCTGGGGCTGCGTGATCCGCAGCACGCGGTGCGTGAGCGGCGATTCCTGGCCGTCGTCCGGCCCCTTCGGGCCGTGGTCCAAAGCGCGCCAGAAGGTCCGCCGCTCCGGCCCATACAGGACCACGTCCTGCGTGCCGTCGGGATGCATGGCGTGCAGCGTCAGCTCGGTCTTGTTGCGCGAATAGAAGACTTCCAGGCGGCTGAACACGATCCGCCCGTCAGACAGCACCGCCGGCTCGTTGTCGCGGCCGATGTTCGTGGCGATCGGGTGCAGATCGCTGCCGTCGGCGTTCATCACGTACAAGGCCGTGCAGGGATAGCCGTGGTACTCGTCGCGAATGCCGCTGCGGCTGCTGGCCAGCACGATCCGCCCATCCGGCAACCAGGCCGGGCCCACGTGATGATAGGGGCCCCGGGTCAACTGCTTCAGGTCTGATCCATCGACGTTCACCTGCCACACCTGCCACCACTGGTTGTCGGCCTCGCGGCGCGTGAAGAGCACGGTGCGCCCGTCCCACGAGACGTCCGGCTCGCCGACATAGCCGTCGCGGAATTGCGTCAGGGGTCGGACCTTGCCGCCGCCCTGGCGCGGCTCGAACACCAACAGGTTCTCGCCCGGCCGATAGGAAGGCCCCTCGTCGGTGACCGCGTAGGTCTGCCGCCAGGGATCGGCCTGCTCGGGCGGGATCGTCTGCCACGTGGTCGGCAGGATGTTGTTCCCTTGCACAAAGACCATCGCCGGCAGTTCGCAGGGAACGCCGCTTGGGGCGCAAGCCCCTTGGCGATCCTGGTCCGCGGAGTTGCCGGCGGCGCGCTCGATCGGTCGGGAGGCGGGCCGCTGGTCCTGACGCTGCTCGTTGATCGCGACGCCGCGGACCCACAACGAGTCGCGCGCCACATTCCGCACGCTGAGGAAATCGTGCCCCAGCGCAGCCTGGCGCAGGGCGTCGAGTGCGTCGGGAGTGGCCAGATCGCCCAACGCATCGGCCGCCGCGCGACGGACCTCCAGCACCGACCGCTCGTCGTTCAGGATCCTGGCCAGCAGCGGCACGTGCCGACGATCTCCTTTCAGGCCCAACACGCGCACCAAGGCCTCGCGCCAACGCGGCGAGGGATCGTTGTACTCCTCTTCCTTGAACGCGCTGCTGTAGCCAAAATCGGCTTCGGCCTTGGCCTGCGCCAGGATTTCGGCCACGGCATTCGCCGCCCGGATGTCGCCCACCCAGGCCAGGGCCTTGGCCGCGTTGAGCCGCACCCAGCCGTCGTCGTGGTGCAACAAGGCCAGCAGCCGCGGCGAGTCCTGGGTCTCGGCCAGGGCCGGCAGCCAGGTCGCGATCCGTGCCGGCGGCAGCTTGGGCCACGACAGCTTCTCGTCGGCCGGCGACTTGCGTGCCTGACCGAGTTGCTCAAATCCGTATTCCAGCGCTTCGCGCCGCGCACGGCCGGCGTCGATCAAGTGCCGCGTCAGCAGGTGCCCGACCTCCGGCTGATAGAGCACAAACGTATCGTGATCGCCCGGCAGATTGGCCATCAGTTGCGGGGCCAGGCGGCGCAAGGCGTGCCGGTCTTCAGCCTGGTTCAGCGGCAGGCGGCACAGGGCGTAGGCGATCCAGTAGGGCGTTTCCAGCATCCGGTCCTCGGAGGGAAACTTCATGTTGTCGTCGGCCGGCACGTCGGGAGGGTTCTTGCCGTCCAGCGTCTTGGCGTACCGCGGATAAGCGGCGATCAAGGCCGGCGCCGCGCGCGCGTCGCCGAAATCCCCCAAGGCCTCGGCCGCGGCCCGAGCCCACATCCGACTGTCGAGCAGGTGAATCAGGAACTCGAACCCCGCCTCCTCGCGCAGCCGCCCCAGGGCTCGAATGCCGGCGCGCGTCGCCGGGCGCAGCTCCTTCTCGGCAGAGGGACTCTCGCCCAGCACGGCCAGCACGCGCTCGGTGGCCCCCGCGCCACCCAAGGCCCCGAGGGCGCGCAAGCCGCGCTCCAGCCGCCAGGCCAGTGCCGAGTCGGACGTGGGACGCGGACCGGGCAACAACGACGTCCCTTCCGGACCAAAGATTTCGATCTCGAAAAAGGTGGTCGGGTACAGCTTCTTCTGCGAACCGTGGCTCGTGATGCGAATGAACCGCGCGCTGCGTGGAGCGAAGTCCATCTCCAGGCGCACCGGGCTTTCGTCGCGCTGCCGCAACACGCGGGCAAACTTCCGCCCGTCCGTGCTCGTCGACAACTCATAGTCGGTCATGCAGTAGCCGCGCCCGTACTGGTGCACGACCACGCGCGTGACCTCCATCGGGCGCCCCAGATCGACTTCGCACCACTGCGGCAAGGGCACATTCTTCGTCTGCCAGTACTGGGGGCCAATCTGGCCGTCGACCAGCACGTCGGTTGGACCGCGATAGGTGGTGCTGGCCGCCACGGTGACCGGCGGCCCTTGCGGTGCGGCCCCTTCCAGCAGTTGCAGAACCTCGTCCGGCGCGCGATCGGCCGGCACGCGAGCCCACCAGTCGCGCCATGCTTGGGCCTGAGATGTGCGTTCCTCGGGCACAGCCAGCGCGTTGAAGGCGAACTCCATGCCGGTCAGGTTGGTCAATGCCACGTGCGCCGCCTGGCGCGCGAGCCAATCCCGGTCGTCCAGGGCCAGCAGCAAGGCGGCCACCGCTTTCCGGCCGCCGCACCAACCCAGGGCCATGGCCGCCTGGCGTCGCACCTCGGCCGAAGCATCCTGCAGGCGCGCGATCAGGGCTTCTTCGGCCGCATGGGCGCGCAAGTAGCCCAGCGACTCTGCCGCCCCGGCTCGCCGTGCCCCGTCTTCGCTGGCCAAGAGGGCCAGTTGCTGCGCGACCTGTTGCTGATAGGGGCCGACAGCCTTCTCGGCCGCCCCTGCCACCGCGGCTACAAGCACCACCCCGGGCAAACCAGCCAACAGGCTTCGGCAGAACATCGTCCAGGCTCCTGGCCCTTGGAAAGAGCGCGTCACGTTCCTTTTGAGCATAACCCCCGCCCCCCGGCCATGCAACGCGCAGCACGCCGAAGCACGCCTCCTACTCGTGATCGGCTGGCAGGAGGCGACCCTCGCTCAGACGCAACCGGTGCGTGGCGATTCGGCCCAGGAAATCCCGGTCGTGCGATACGAGGATCATGGCCTGCGGAAGCCGTGCCAGGAGTTGCAGGATCCGCTGGGAAGACGCTTCGTCCAGCCCAGCGGTTGGCTCGTCCAGGAGCAGCACCTCCGGCTGCATGGCCAGGACCGTGGCCAAGGCCACCAATCGCTTCTCGCCGCCCGAGAGCCGGTAGGTGATGCGGTGTTCGTAACCCTCCAGGCCCACATTGCGCAGCGTTTCGGCCGTGATCCGGCGCACCTCGTCGCGCGGCTTGCCCAGGTTCAAGGGGCCAAAGGCCACGTCTTCGGCCACGGTGGGGCAGAACAGTTGGTCGTCGGAGTCCTGGAACAGCATTCCCGCCCGGCGGCGAACCTCGTGAAAATCGCGCTCCACGGCCCGCGGCTGGCCAAAGGCCGCGATCCGACCCGCACGCGGATGCAGCAGCCCCACGGCCAAACGCAACAGCGTGCTCTTGCCGCTGCCGTTGGCCCCCAGCAACGCCAGACGTTCGCTCGGCGCCAGCGCGAAACTGCAGTCCCGCAACACAGGCCGCGCCGGGCCGTAGTTGAACTCGACATTCTCAAACTCAATCAGGCTCGCCACTGCAACACGATCATTCCGATCACCACCGCCACCGCCGCAGCGCCGAACCAGGCGTCGGCCCACGACATCGCGAAGTGATCCAAGAGCCAGAACTTGCCCTGGAAGCCGCGGCACTTCATGGCCGCCACGATCCGCTCCGAACGGTCCACGCTCCGCACCAGCAGCATGCCGATCAGGTACCCGAAGCTGCGATAGGTGTGGCTGCTGAGGCCGGGCCGAAAGGCGCGCAGCCGCATCGCCTCGCGCAGCCGGCCGTATTCCTGTTCCAACACGTCGATGTACCGCACGGTGAACAACAGCAAGTGCACCAGCTTTTCCGGCACGTAGAAGTGGTGCAAGGCATGCCCCAAGACGACCAGATCCAGCGTGGCCAGCAACACCAGCACCGCCAGCAGGATCGCGTTGGCCTTCAGCGCGATGGTTGCGGCCAACAGCAGTCCCTCGCGGCTCCAGGTCCAGGAACCCAGAGCGAAGAGGGCCGTGCCCTCCACACTCAATGGCACCACCGCGGCCAGAAGGAGCATCACGCCGTTCAATCCGGCCAGGCGCCGCGCCGCCGGGGCCAACCGCAGGCCGCTGACCATCGCCAGGCTCGCCGTGCACGCCAACGCCAGCCCCAAGGCGACCAGGCTGCTGAGCAAGGCCGTGACGATCGAAAAGACCACCGCCGCCAGGACTCGCACGCGCGGATCGATCCGATCCACCAGACTCGGTCCGCGCAACAGCAGGGTCGGCTGAGTCACCAAGGGATCAGACCTCTCGCGGCTCTTGACGCGAGCACGCGGCCGACGACGGCTGGCGGCGCACGCCCAGGAAGTAGAAGGCGATTCCGGCCAGGCCCAGGATATAGCCGATCCCTCCCAACACGTCGCGCAACTGAGTTTGGTGCTTCAACTCATCCAACTCCCGCCGCAACTGGCCGATCTGGGTCTGCAACGGCCCCAGGTCGACCGTGGATGGGCCGGCGGCGGGAGTCGTGGCGGAGGGCGACGCGGCCGACAGGCCTGTAGCCGGTGGCGCAGGTCGTTTCTCGCTGCCGGGCGCCGCAGGCGGTGCTGCCGGCAACGTGGCGGGCAACTCGCTGGCCGGAATCCGAAACTCCGAGGCATGCCCCTGGCCGCCGTCGACCACCAGCCGGTGGTCGGTGCGGAGCTGGGCTTGGAACGCGAAGTGCCCCTGCTCGTCGGTCGTGGTCTGGCCCAGGCTCGCGCCCGACGAATCAAGCACGTCGACCTTCGCCTGTCGTGCCGCCGCACCACCTCGATAATAGGCTTCGCCGCGGATCGTCGTGCCTTCCACCGTGGCGAACACATTGAGCTGATGGGCCCAGGCGCTGTCGGCAATCAAGAACCAGCACGCCGCCGCGCACAGCCAGGAAATCCGACTCAGCTTAGCCATGACTCAACTCAACAGGGCAGGGGGGACCAGGCGTCAGGAGCAACTCGGGCCGCACCCGGCGGAGGAACACGACCACGCTGGCGGTCAGAATCCCCTCGATCAGCGCGATGGGCGGATAGGCCAGCAACGTCATGCGGCTGACCAGCCCAAACTCCTCGCCGGCCAGGGCGAACGAGGCGGCCATCAGGCAGGCCGACAAGAGGATGCTGCAGGCCCCGGCGCCCACCGCGGCCACGAAGACCACCCTCTCCCGCGGCGAGTGCATGGCCCAGCGAAAGGCATAGTGACAGGCCACGGCCGGCAGCGCCATGTCCAGCGTGTTCAGGCCCAGCGTGGTCAGACCGCCGAAGCCGAAAAAGATCGTCTGCAGGAACAAGGCCACCAACATGGCCGGAAACGCGGCCCAGCCCAGCACCAGGCCCATCAGGCCGTTGAGCACGGGGTGGAAGTTCATCGTACCCACCGGGATGTTGATCAGCGAGGCCACGAAGAAGGCCGAACTGAGCATGGCCACGCGCGGCATGTGATGATAGTCGGTTCGCGCCAGCCCGATCGCGGTGCCGGCCGCGGCCAACACGACGCCGGCGCCGAGCACCGCAATGCCTGCCGCCGATCCGGAAAGAACGCCGTCGGGAATGTGCATGAGAACTCGGAAGCAGGAAGGACGAAGGAACCTCTCGCAGGCTGCGGAAAACTCCCCACCACGCGCTACTTCATATCCACCGTCTTCACCCAGATCAGGCCGCCCAACTCTATATCCACCATCTCGCCGCCGGGCCCGGGCGTCTTTTGCGCGCCATCCACCAGGGCCGCAAAGCCCCACCAACCGGCGCGCGGCATGGTGTAGCTGAACACGCCCTGGGCATCCGCCTTCACGACCTGGGTGACCAGCGCGTCGTTGGGGGCCTGCACCTTGCCGCCTTCGTTGTAGTACTCCACCTCCACCGTGGCAAAGGGAACCGGCTCGCCGTTGTGCCGCACGACGCCCCGAAACGTGTTGCCGGTCCACAGGCCATAGGGGCGGGTGAGGGGCTCGATCTCCACCGGCAGGCCGAGCAGCGCGTCCCAGCCCTCTTCGCCCCCCATGCAGTCCACCACGACCTTGGTGTAGTGCACGATGTACTTGCGCTCGTTGGGCTCCCAATACGCTACGGGCTCGACGTAGAACACGTGGTCGCCGGGCCGAGTGACCGGGTAGGTGCAACGGTAGGTCGTCTTGCCATCGACCTGTTCCGCGCGCAGCATGTTCAGCAAGTCCATGTTCTGGCCGCCAACCTGCACGCGGAACTGGCGCGGCGTGTCCATCTGCATGACCGGCCCCTGCTCCATGGGATGCGTGAAGAGCAGTTGCAGCTCGACCGTCCGCGGATCATTGGCCGACAGCACATCGGCCGAGGGAATGAGCACGACGAAATGGGCCGCGGCCATCTGGGCCGCAGCGGCAACCAGGGCCAAGGCCAGGCTGCCGATCGCAGCGCGATACATGGGGGGATTCCTGGGGCGGGAAGGGCAGAAGAAATACCCGTGCTACCAAGATCCATATTGTAATACCAACAACAGGGGATGTCCAGCTTCCCACCGCACCCAGGGGCACCCGGCGCGGCGGCCATGACGCACGCGATTGGCGGCCTGCAGGGCCGTGATTCATCAGCCCCGGGCACAGCTCGGGGGAATCGACACGCTTAGGAACCTATCCCAGAACCATCACAGCCACGTCGTGCGGCCCGGTAAGACTGAGCTGCCGACAGGTTCGCGGACCGGCTCTAAGAGCCGCCTAGCCCTGAAAGGGCGCAATCTCGACACGTCGAAGGTCACAACCTCGCGCGGCGGCCGCGCCATCACCCAATCTCGCCCCTGCAGGGCGAGGAGAACCTGGCTTGGGCC
>CALARR010000071.1 GCA_937889015.1 uncultured Planctomycetales bacterium
TCCAGGCGATGGGCGATGTAGAAATCGACCACGTTGGAGTTGGGGGCGATGGGCGTGTCGAAGCCCGGCACGCGCACCGCGCAGTCGCCCACCTCGTTGTAGTCGTCGATGCACACGTCGGCCAGGTCGAAGAGGTTCTTCCGGCTGGGGTGGCGGATGAAGTGCTCGGGCGGCATCTGCGTTTGCCAGTTGGAGGAGCTGACGGCGATGATCTTCGCGCCCGCCTTCTTGGCTTCCAGGGCCGCGTCGATCGTGGCCGCGTTGATGCCGATATTGTGGAAGATCACCAGCACGTCCTCGGGCTGCAGGCGGTAGTACTTGACGATGCTCGCGCCGTAGTTCACGCAGCGCTCCAGCTCCAGGTACTTGAGGGCCTGGTTAAAGACCGACAGGCCGGTCTCCATGATCGGGTTGATGTTGGCCAGACCGCCGGCGCGGAAGAACATCTCGCCCATGACCAGCGTGGTGTGGCCGCCGCCGCCGTAGACGTGGATCAGCCGATCGGCGGCGATGGCCCCGGCCATCAGTTCGGCCGCTTTTTCGATGTTGGGGCCCTGCTCGCGTTCGATCCGGCGCAAGACGGCGATCGTCGATTCCAGGTAGCCCAGGTCGGGTTGGCTCGTGTCCATGGTTATGGTCCTTGGGGGTTAAAGAGCTGTCGGCTATCAGCTATCAGCTATCAGTGGGCGAGGGATCTGTGTCATCCGCGCTATCAGATTTTCAGGAAGGCTTGCTTGCGATACATCCAGAACAAGATCAGCCACAGGATGGCGAAGGTCACGGCGACTTCCAGCGACGGATACCAGGCCGCGCCCAGGCGTGGTTTCAGGCCGCCGACCAGCACGCGCGCCGCTTCGCGCAGGGCTGGTCCGAAGAGGTTGCAGAGCATGTAGGCCGCAATCGAATTCATTCCGATGACTTTGAAGAAGAAGGCCCAGCGCCGCAGGCGCCACACGTCGACGACCAGGAAGAAGAGGGCCAGGAACAGATAGCTCCAGCCGCCGGCCACGAGCACGTAGGTCGTGGTCCAGGTCTTCTTGACGATCGGCACCTGGAAGCTCCAGGCCCAGCCGGCCGCGAGGCAGGCCACACCCCACAGCACCAGCCAGCCGAGCTTGGCCAAGTTCGGCCGGTCGGAGCGCAGAAGCTGGCCGGCAAACACGCCGAGCATGGCCGTGGCGCCGTAGGTGGTCAGCGAGAGGATCCAGGGGCGGCGCCACTCACCCTGCCAGTCGCCCAGCAGGCGCTCGTTGAGCCAATCGCCGAAGGTCGTGCCCGGGGCGTAGGTGCCGACCGTCGTCTGGCCGGGCGCCGGCAGGTACGTCTGCACGATCCAGTAGACGGCCATCAGGGCGGCCACGGCCACGACCTGTGCGCGCGGCTTGAGCGTCAGCAGCAGGACTGCAGCGACCAGGTAGCCCATGGCCAGCACGTGCAGCACGCTGTAGGTGATCTGGAACTTGCTGGGGTCGTAGGTCAGCAATTTGCCGTTGATCGTCATGCCCAGCACGCACAGCACCACTACGCGGATCAGCACGTGCCCGAAGATCCGTGCCCGGCCCTGGCCGCGTCCGAGGCGGCTGGCGAACGAGTAGGGCATCGAGACGCCGATCATGAACAGGAACAGGGGCATGATCAGGTCGTAGAAGCGGAAGCCCTCCCATGGGAAGTGCGTGAATTGCTCATTCAACTGGATCAGCCAGGGGTGCGTTGTGCCCTTGGCCAGGGCGTGGACCAGTTGGCCGCCGCCCACGATCCAGAACATGTCGAAGCCGCGGAGGACGTCCAACGACTCAAGTCGGCCGCTGGCAGGCATCGGGACGGGCTGTGCAGCGCTGCTCATGAAACCGCTCTCTTGCTCGATCAGATGCGTTCCAACCGGTATCCGGCCGCGAACTGGGTGCCGAACTTTTGGCCATGGTCGTGGTAGTACTGCACGTGCGCCTTCAGCGCGGAGAACTCTGCCTGGGAGCGGTGCACCATGCGCGACCACAAGACGTAGGCGATCTCCGCCGGGTCGGAAATGTCCACGAAGTGGTTGGGGACGAAATTCGGCTGAGCGTGGGCCCGGCCCGGCGTGCCGAACCAGTAGACGGGCATTCCGCCGGGGACTTGCCACTGCCGCACCGCCTCGCCCACCAGCTCGCCTACGCCCACGTGGTCGGGGTGGAAGTCCTCGTGCCAGTTGGCCACGATCCGCGTGGGCTGGATCTCCTTGAGGATTCCCAGCATCTTGGCCACGGTCTCGGGCGTGCGCACGATGTTCTTGTTTTCCGGATGCGGCGGCAGCCACCAGCGCAGCTCGGCCTTCATGAAGGCGGCCGCCTGCTGCATCTCGTAGGTCCGCGTGGCGATGGCCTCTTCGCGGGTCCAGGTCGGGCGGTCGTACAGCTTGCCCTCGCCGCAGACGCGCATGATCATCACGGTGACTTTGTCGTCAGGCTTTCTTTCCTTGAGCAGCAGCGCGGTGGTCTTGGCTTCGTCATCCGCATGGGCCCCAATGATGAGCCAGCGCTGCGGACCGGCGGCCTCAGTCCCGGCAGCGGCCGGCGCACCCAGCGCTCGGTTGCCTAGGGTCAGGGCCCCGGTCGCGGCCAGCGAGGCGGCCAGAACCTCGCGACGACTGATTTCGTGGCGCTCGCGTTCGGGCATGGTGCGTTTCTCCTTCTTCAGGCATGTTCCAGGACGTATCCGGCCGCATACGGCACTCCGGCCTTCTGACCGTGGGCATGGAAGTACTTCAGGTAGCTTTGCATGGTTACCGGGGCGGTCTGGCAGCGGTGCACGAACCGCGACCAAAGCACCTGGGCCAACCGTGTCGGGTCAGAAATGTCGATATACTGCGTGGGAATGAACCTCGGCTGTTCCTGCTCCCGGCCCGGCTGGCCCCAGAAATAGACCGGCATCCCGCCGGGCACGGCCAGTTCGGCCAGCGCTGCGCGGATCAGGGCCGCCGTGCCGGCATGATCCGGATGCGAATCCTCGTCCCAGTGCGTGACGATCCGGTCGGGCTTGATTTCTTTCAGGAGGCCGACCATCTTCGCCACGGTTTCGGGCGTCTTGGCGATGTTCGCGTTCTCCGGATGCGGCGGCAGCCACCAGCGCAACTCGGCCTTGAGGAACCGGGCCGCCTGCTGCATCTCGTAGGTGCGCGTGGCAATCGCTTCTTCGCGGGTCCAGGAATTACGGTCCTGCAATCGGCCCTCGCCGCACAGTCGCATGATGAGCACGACCACCTCATCGTCCGGCTTGCGCTCGGCGAAGATCAACGGTGTGGCCTTGGACTCGTCGTCCGGATGGGCGGCGACGATCAGCCACCGCTTGCGCCCGGTCGAGTTCGGATCGGCAGTGGCCGGGGCGCTGTGCGCGGCGCTGCCCAGGGCCAGGACGCCGGCCGTGGCGACGGAGGCAGCCAAGGCTTCGCGACGGGTGACTTTCGGGTAATCGCTGCAGGTCACGAGACGTTTCCTCATACCAAGGTCGTCGGCTGCCATGGTGCCGGAGGGGGCCTTTACGGGTTTGTGGGCGAGGTGAGGCGGAAGATGCGGGTCGTTTGCTCGGGCATTTCCAGGCGGATGACAGCCGTGTTGCGCGCGAGGGACGCGCCGCTCAGGGCGTCGAACACGTCGCGCGCCTGCGGCAGGTCGATCTGCTTCGCGCCGGCTGTGGCCGTGTGGATCATGGCGTAGTTGCGATTGGCGTAGAACACGTCGTCGCTGGTGCTGTAGACGTGTGCGCCCGCATAGCGGGCCAGCCCGCGCAAGAGGCTCGTGGTCATGGTCGGCACGGCACTGTAGACCGAGCGCCAGGTGTCGAACTCGCGCACGGCCAGGCCGGTTCTGCCGTCGGGCACCAGGCATCCCAGCGTCCGGGCCTGCGGATCGTCGACCCAGAAGACGGGTCCCACGGGACCGGTCTGGGGCAGCAGGTTGGATCGCCTGAGCTCGGCGGTGATCGGATGATCGAAGTCGGTGATCGCCAGGTGCAAGGGCCGTTCCTCCAGCGATTCCCGCACGGCGATGCCGGTCAGGTCGCCGATACCCTGGGCGTTGAGCGTGCCGTCCTGGGCCACGAAGCCTGGGGCATAGAACCAGGCGGCCACGGCGTTGTTGCGGCGGACCTTGGCCTTGATCGCCGCGCGCGTCGCATCCGTGAGGTAGAAAGGATTGAGCACGACGTACAGCTTGTAGTCCGGCATGCTCGCGTTGGCGATGTCGGAGAGCAGGTACATATCGAACGGCGCGCCCATCGTGGCCAGTTGGTCGTGCATCTCGCGCATCAGGGGCTGCATCAGGGCTTTGACGCCCATGCGCATGTAGAGGAAGCTCTGCTCGTCGGCCAGCACGGCGATCTGGCGCAGGTGCGATTTGTCGACCGCGAGGCTGGCCTGGCTGGCTCGCTGGATGCGGGCGATGTCTTCCATGATCGCCTCGTCGTGGAAAGTCTGGTCGCCGGTCAGCGTGAACCACCAGAGGGCCGTGCCTTTGGTCAGGCCGTAACCCGCGGCGCGCTGGTGGACGGCCAGGGTCTCGGGCAGGGTGCGCACGGCGTAAGAATCCGGGCCGCGGTAGTAGCAGGTCCGCGTATCGACCTCGTCCCAATACAGCTTGCCGTGCAATTGATAGCTGTCGGTGTAGGCCGAAACGAAATTGCCCGGGTCGCCGCCGCGGCGGTGCCGATAGTCGGTGGGCGAACTGATGAAATCCACGTCGGGACAATCGAGCACGCCCTTGAGGCCCAAGAAGCCGAGGTTCCACTGGCTGAAGGGACCTGTTCCGCTTGCCGCGAAGTGAAAGGAGTAGCCGTAGAACACGCCGGCGATCTTCCGACGCTTTGTCTCCTCCTTGCAGATCCGACAACTCTTCTGGATGTTGTGCACGGTGATGTCGGTCAAGAACTGCTGGAAGTCGATCACGCGCCGCGCCCGGCTGGCCTCGCGGAACATGAGGTGTTCGCTCGTCCTTCGCGCTGCTTCGTTCGGCGGGTGAGCCGTGGCGAAAGTGACTTCAGGATCATTCCAGGCCTTCTTCAGCGCGGCCACATCCTCCTGGTAGCGTGCGCGCAGCCACTCTCGAAACCGTTTGCGAGCGGCGGGGCTGTAGTCGATCAGCCCCTTGTCTTGGCCGTACCAGAACCATTCGCTCGCGCTGCCGCCCGCCGGCTGATACCCGATGATGTGCCCAGCGTACGAGCTGGCTTCGACGTGGCCGATCAGATCGCGGAGCATCCGCTCGTACGTCTCCTCCCATTTCTCGGAGGCCATGGAGTACTGCGGACCGCGCCGGCCGTCTTCGTGCTGCGAAAGCTCGTCGGGATTGGCGCTCACCCACCACCCGGGCGGATCGAGTTTCAGGCGGAGAAAGATGTAGGCCTGGGGGTCGGCCTCGATGATCGCCTGCACCTGGCGGTCCACGCGCTCGAACGCGTATTGGCCCGGCCCGAGCCACCAGTCGGTGCACTCGTCCAGCTTGCGCGCCTTGGATTCGGGAACGACCCGGGCCCAGGTCCAGAGGATGTGGCTGTAGACGTGCACGCCGGCCGCGGCGAAGTCGCGGCACACGTCGCGCGGGAAATGGTCGATCGGAACCATGGCGATCGGGGCCACCGGCCGCTCGTTGATCCACAGCGAAGGCAGGCCCTCGTGCGGTCGCACGGCGGCGGTGGTCGGACCGCGGCCGATCGTGTCCCGAGGAATGTCCTGTTCGTAACGCTCGACGATCTTCAGCTTCTGGGCGAAGGAAGGCGTGGGCAGGGCCTCGGGCGGGGCCTGCGGTGCGACGGTTCCCGCGTGCGCGGCGCGGCCGGCTTCGTACAATGAAGCGATCTCGGCTGCCGGCAGCGCGCGCCCGTAGACGCGCGCGTCGTCGATCAGTCCGGCAAAGATGAACGAGGGCTTTCCCTGCGGATTTTGTCCTTGGCCGACGTACAAGGCGTGATCGTTGGGAAGCAGTGACGCAATCCGACCCTTGTGTGAAGCGACTTCCCGGCCGTCGAGATACAGACGGATCAGACCTTTGTCGAACGTGGCCGCCAGGTGGCTCCAGGATCCCACCGGCACGGCCGGGACCGGATAGTTGTTCCCGCGGAACAGACCAGACCAGGTGCCGCCGGCGTCGGCGAATTTGAACTCCGGCTTGCCGTCGCACAGCCCGAAGTGGAAGTGGATGGCCATCGGGCCGCCGGAGCGATGCCCCTTGTACAGCAGGGCCTGGTAGCCGGTCGTCGACTCTGGCCTGGCCCAGACGATCGTCGTCAAAGCCTCGACGGCCGAGGCCATCCCTGGGGCATCTTCGATCTCCAGCGCGCCCCGTTGGCAACGCAGGGCGTGGCCCCAAGGACCGGCCGTGAACTCGGCCCGGCGAGTGGTGCGCAGGGGTCCGTTGCCGGCCCGGTCGCCGCATACCTGCTGCCCGACCGGGGCGAAATCCAGGGCCAACAGCAGCCCGTCGGCGCGCAACGCGCTCGACGGCCGAGGCGCGTCCTCGGGCCTGGCCGCAAACAGCACTTCGCGGAATTCGGCCTTGCGCGCCGCGCTGACGGCCAGCGTCAACCGTCCTCCGGACACCTGGCCGGCGCTATGCCAAGCAAGTTCCTCGCCTCCGCGCACCGGCCATGCCTGCCGGCCGATCGTCAGTTGGATCTCGCCGCGCGAGCGGACCCAAACGGCGTATTGCCCTTCGGGTAGAACCGTTTCGGAACCGGCCTGCGAGGGGCCCTGGGCCTGCAACAAGGAGGCCTGACGCTGCCAGCCGGACTCGATCCGGAAGGCGTCGGCCGTCAGGCGATAGGGGCCGGCCGACTCGCCGGCGCAGGCCGGGCACTGTGCCTGGCCTGCGGCCATGACCACCAACATCAGTCCGATTGCCGTGTGCTTGTTCAACATGCTGCGTGTCATCGGTCGTCCGTTTCCGGCCTCAGTAGCCAAGCGGCTCCAGGGCCGCGTCTCGGATGCGTCCTCGTGCCCGGTATTGCTCAGTGCGGCGGATCGGAACACCAGGCAGGATGCGATTGGTCAACGCACCAGCACCTCGCCATAGGCCTTGCCCAGCGTGTCCCAGACCTCCAGGGCCCGGGGCGCGGCCAGCACGGTGCCGTGGCCGCCGCGATAGGTCCAGGCAAACAGGCTCTCCACGCCCATGTCGGCATAGAGGTGGACCGCCCGGTTGATCTCCGACAGGTCTTCCGGCTCCTGGTAGTAGCCCATCAACCAGCGCTGCGCGCCCTTGCCGTACTTTTGCGCGATGTCCAGCGTGCGCTGGGTGATGGAGCGGAAGAAGCTCTTGGGCAACTGGTAGGAGAGGATCGTGGTGCTGAACACATCGCAGGCCGCGGAGCGGCCGACCTTGTCCCAGTTGTCGTAGCCGCGGTTTTCGGTCACGTAGTAGGTGCCCAGGGTGGCGTGCACGCAGCAGATCACCTTGGTCTGGGGCCGGATGCGCTTGATGCGCCGCGTGGCCTCTTCCAGGATGTCCAGGGCCCGGTCGTGGCGGAAGCGTTTGACTTCCATGGTCAACTGCCGCGGCATCTCGTAGCCGAACTGCTCCTGGAACATGCGCTGGCAGAACGCGCAGCGGCACGCCCAGTCGTCGCCCGCCCCGCCGGTGATCGAGGCGTAGCCCTTGGGCAGCGCGTAGTGCGGTTCGTCCCAGAAGAAGCCGTCGGCGTCCACGTCGCGTGCCAGTTTCTCGCAGATTTCGAAGTAGTACTGGCGGAAGGCCTCGCTGTTGAAGCAGGCGGCGGGCAGGGGCTCGCCGGTCATGGCCGAGACTTGCCGGTTGCCGACGTTGTTGGTCAGGAAGAGGCTCGGCGGCTCGCCACCGAACCACTTGCCCACGCCCCAGGTGTCCAGGTACACGGTGAGGCCCATCTCCTTGGCCAGTTGGGCCACGGCCTTGATGTTGGGCATCCAGAAGTCGATGTCGAACTCGGACAGCGCCAGGAGGACTGCATTGCAGTTGTGGCGCAGCATTTCTTCGAAATCGGCGCGCGCGTGTTCCACATAGCTCAGCCCGTAATAGCTTACTCCGGTTTCACGTACAGCCATGATTGAGGGATTGGGGATGAGGGACTGGGGATTGGAAAGCCGGGATGCGGCGTTTATTGATGTTCAGAAAAGGAATGCAACACGAGGGTGGCGTTTGTGCTGAGAAACCGGGCTCCCGCTGGTCGCCCTCGTTGCGTTACTTATCTGAGGGTCAATATTGGTGGTCAGAATCGTAATGCAACGCGAGGGTGACGTTTGCCGCACGAAACCGGGCTCCCGTTGGTCGCCCTGGTTGCATGGTCTATCTGAGGGTCAATAGAGGACTTCATAGGATTCCGTGGTCGGGGTCGGGTCCGGCTCGCGCGCCTCCGGATCGGTGCTGCCGCGGACGACCAGCCGCGGCTCCAGGAGGATGCGGTTGGTGGCCGCATGCGGCTGGCGCACGCGATCCAGCAGGCACTGCACGGCCAGCCTGGCCATCGACTCGGAGGGATAGGCCACCGTGGTCAAGGGCGGGCTGGTGACGTGCGACTGCGGCAGATTGTCGAACCCGGCGATGGCCACGTCGCCCGGCACGGACAGGTTCCGTTCCTGGCAATACTGCAGGGCGCCGATGGCCAACAGATCGCTGAAGGCAAACACGGCTCGGGGACGGCTGCGGCGTTCCATGAGGCGCGCCATGGCCTTGCGCCCGTGGGCGATCGTGCCCCCTTCGCCGTAGACAATGCGTTCATCCGGCAGGGCCACACCCTCTTCGGTTAGGGCAGCGCGAAATCCGCTCAAACGCACGTCGCGCTTCAGGCCGGCACTGAAGCCCAGGTAGGCGGGCCGATCATAGCCCATGCTCAGCAGATGGCCGGCCACCGCGGCGCTGGCGGTGAAGCTGTCGGGCACGACGAAATCGACGGCCAGGTCCTCGACGTGCCGGCTGAGGAAGCCCAGGGCCACCCCGCTGGTCAACAGGTCGCGGTACAACTGGCGGCACGAGTCGTCCAGGCCCGGCACGACGAGCAGGCCCTGGACCCCGATTTCCAGGAAGCTCTCGATGGCCTTGCGTTCGCGTGCGAAGTCGTACTGGCTGCTGGCCATCAGCACCTGGCAGCCCGCGGCCGTCGCGGCCTGCTGCACATAGCGGCAGAGGTTACTGAAGAAGGGGCTGGCGATGTTGGTGACCACAATGCCGATCCGCTGCGGCCCGCCGTTGGCCGCGCCCATGCGACGCGCGGCGGCCGGACTGATCACGGCCGGGTTGGTCGAATCGGCGACCAGCAGCCCTTCGTCCTTCAAGCGTTTGAGGACCTTGTGGGCCGTGACGAGCGAGATCCCGTAATGCTCAGCCAGTTGCCGCACGGTCATGAAGCGCTGACCCAAGGTGCCGTGGCGGCCTTTGAGGATTTCGGCTTCCAGTTGCAGAGCGATGGTTTCGAAGCGGGCCACGGGCAGCCTTCCTGCTGAATCAATAAGTAGAACAATCTCCTTATAG
>CALARR010000072.1 GCA_937889015.1 uncultured Planctomycetales bacterium
GAGCTAGCGGAGGGACTTGAACCCACAACCTGCTGATTACAAATCAGCTGCTCTGCCGATTGAGCTACGCTAGCCGGTCAGGCCACCACGCGAACCACTTAATATACCCAACCCGTTCCCACATGCAAGGTGGATCACAAGGAAAAACAACGCCGCCAGTGGGCCCACTGGCGGCGTATGATTCCCCCCGCGTAATCCGGAGAGAGGCCGTGTCTACCCCTCCCCAACCCAGAACACCCCAATCAATGCTCCACACCCCACCAACGAGCCGGTCGCTCCAAGCTCCCTGCCTCGTCAATGCCCCCGGTATGCCCGCAGATTCTCCCTCGGGTATCAATCGGGAAACTCAATTCGGTCCTCCTCAGCCGCTCGTCGCAGTTTGCTCAAGGCCCGTGCCTCGATCTGCCGGATGCGCTCTTTGGTGACCCCCATCGCGGCCCCAACCTGCTTCAACGTCAGCGGCTCC
Source organism: uncultured Planctomycetales bacterium (assembly GCA_937889015.1). GTDB lineage: Bacteria > Planctomycetota > Planctomycetia > Pirellulales > Thermoguttaceae > CALARR01. The sequence continues at coordinate 467 of CALARR010000072.1, forward strand.
CGCCCCCGGTGCAACCCGAAGCGGCTGATAATGATCTGTTGCTCCCGCTCGTCCAGCCGATCCAGAATCCGTTCCACCTGCGACTCTCGCTGTGTCTGTGAGGATTCCAACTCGTACTGATCGCTGCGCGCGTCCTCCGTCGCCGTAAACATCTCCGCGTGGCTGGTCCGAAATCGATCCCGACGCCGATTCTCGTCCGGAATCGTTCGGGCGTAGTTCTTCATGATGGCCCAACTCGCGTACGTGCTGAACTTGTTCCCCCGCGAATAGTCGAACTTCTCCACCGCGCGAATCAGGGACATGTTCCCGTCACTCACCAGCTCGAAGAAATTCTCCGCCGGGCCCACGTGCCGCTTCGCGATCGACACCACCAACCGCAGATTCGCCCGGATGATCTGATTCTTCGTGGCTACCGACTCCTCATACAACGCCTCGATCTGGTCCATCAGGCCGCTCTTGGGCTGCAGCGAGTCGAGCTTCTCGCGCAACCGGCTGGCCTTGTACTTCAGGTAGTTCATGCGACGAAAGAGATGCCCTTCCTGCTCGCGCGTCAACAGCGGCACCTCATACAGGCTCGCCAGGTACGGAGGCAGACCACTGGGCAACCGTGGCTTCTTCAGTGGCGCCTCCACCGCCGGTAGCGGCCCCAGGATCTCCGCGTCGCGCTTCTCTGACCGCACGCGGCCAAATTCCTCGCTGTCAATGTAGTCCAACGGCAGTTCCATGATCCGTTGCGCCCGGACATCGTTGATGATCCGGTAGATACTCGTCCTGGTACGGCAGAAGCGCTTGGCCAAGGCCTCCACCGATTCTCCCCGACGGTATTGCTGATGGATCTTCCACTTGGTGTCCTGCCGCAGCGGACCATGGTTGTCCGGAAAGATAGCCAGATCAGGATGTTCCTGGTCAAACTGCTTGAGGGTATACCGAATCGTCTCGACACTGCGTCCGGTCTTGTGGGCCAGACGCCGCGTCACCTCCGCAGGGCAACCGCCGGCCTGAGCCAGACGCCGCGCCCGTTCCACAATCTGCTCCCGCTCCTCCCTTGTAAGCTGACTGAACTGCGTCCCGCGGCGCACGCGATCCTCGTTCTTGTGCACAAAACGCTCAACGGAACTCTGCAGGAAGCCCACGCGTTTTCGCCCGTCGAAGACAAACCGCCGACTTACCAGCCCTTGCTGCCGCCATCGCGAGATCGTCTTCGTGGACACACGAAACTGCCTTGACAATTCCTCTACGGTCAGAACCCGCTCACCTGCCGCTTCCGCGGCCACGTTGGCCGAGTCGGACAGATCCTCGACAAACAGCCGCAGGTCATGGCCCGCCTCCTTCCCACTCAGTTTCAGGTCCGGATAGGACTCGGGCCGGTAGTTCGTCACCCGGAAACACAAGAACTCATAACTGTACGTGCGCCCCGGATCGATCTCGGTCAGCAAGCGTTCTGCCGAATTGACCTGCTCGATCTTCTTCTCGCGTGGCGCAAAACGCACCAATTGGTCGCGGAGTTGCCTGATTGCGGGATTCCAGTAGTCGGTGTGCATCGTAAGTCCTCAATGCTGCGTTGGACTCCGGAGCGGGTCGGCTTTCCTAATACCGTCCCAACCCCATCGTCTTGCATCCGGCTGTGCGAATCGTTGTTGCCGGCCTTCGTGGCCCCAGTACACCAGAGTCTACCGAATTAACAGCAATTTTACCAGTCTAATCTCGCAAAAATCATCCGAATTGTTTGATGTCCAAAAACCAGAACTTTGGATTTCCACAAACCGCCGCCGCGACTCACTCGCATTCCCCCTCCTTCCCTTCATTACGTGTACGCGACTCAACCCTCGCTCGGTTTGCAGGAATTCGCTCGGTTTCTCAAGTTGCCTCCCCAAAACGCCCCATGGTCAAGAACTGGCCCGCCTGGTCTTCTAACTGCCAACCGACCAAGTCAACCCAGCCTCACCACTCCACCGACTCACCGAACTCCGGGCAGCACGGATCTCCTCGCTCCAAGACTGATCCATATTGTGAAACGCCCCCCTTACTCACCCAGTTTCTCAAAATTGACCCGTTCTTAAGGAAAAATGTTCGCGCCCGTCTAGTCTTCGGATTCGTTTCAATTCCACCATGTCCGATAGTCGATGAACCGACTACGATACTCCGGGTAGTTCAGTTCTTGACTTGCAGCAATTGCCATTCCGACGACCGCTGTCATGAAAAAAGAATTGCTTTTCAGTGCTTTTTCAGCCCTCACACTACTTCTCTCCTCCTCCCACGCCGCTGCCCCCGACGCCACGACGGCAGACCTGCGCAGCCGCGTCAAGACAGGCGACCTGAGCGTGGTCACCGTCGCCCTCGAGGCCGGCGGCGACCTGCTGGTCCAGCCTGACGTCAAAGATGCCAAACCCGTGAAGATGAGCGGCGTCGCGGAGCTCAAGTACCAGGAGAAGTTCCTCGCCACTCCGGCCACCTCCGCCGGCCTGCTCCGCGCGGCGCGCTACTACACTCAAACGACCGCCACGGTCAAAGTGGGCGAAAAGTCCTTCCAGCCTGTTCTTCGCGACCAACGCCGGTTTATCGGCGCTTCCCTGGAAGACAATGTCCAGCTCTTCAGTCCTGAAGGCCCCTTGACTCGCGAAGAACTTGACCTGATCGAGATCCCTTCCAGCAGTCTGCTCGTCGAACGACTCCTGCCCGAGAAACGGGTCGCCATCGGCGACACCTGGAAGCACGGCAACGAGCTGATGCGCGCCTTCCTGGAATTGGATACCGTCTCCAAAAGCGATGTAACCAGCGCGCTGCATTCGGTCGTCCAGGGATTGGCCCGGATGCAGATGTCGGGCCGCGTGGAAGGCAAGATCAGCGGGGCCGACGTGGTCGTGGAGGTCAAAGGCAAGTATCAGTTCGACCCCGAGGCTGGTCGCGTTAACTGGGTAGGACTGCTGATCCGCGAAAATCGCCGACCCGGCGAAGTCGCCGCAGGCACCGACTATGTGGGCCGGATCCAGATGCAAATCGCCCCCCTGGCCAAGTCCGAGCACTTCACCGATACCGCCATGAAGTCGTTGCTGCTCGATCCCAACCCTGAGATCCTGAAGCTGAATCACCCTTCGGCCGATGGGCTATGGCAGTTGACACATTCCCGGCAGTGGTTCGTCACCACCGACCAACGCGACTTGACGATCCTCAAACTGCTGGACAAGGGAAACCGGCTCGTACAGTGCAACGCCTCGTCGCTTCCCAAAGCCGAGGGCGGTCGGCTGGTCACCCTGACCCAGTTCCAGGATGACGTCAAGCACGCACTGGGAGACAATTTCGGCGAGTTCGTCGAGGCCGCCGAGGGGGCTTGCCCTGCCGGCTATAAACTCTACCGCGTGGTCGTCCGCAACACCGTCTCTGAACTCCCCATCCAATGGCACTACTACTTCCTGGCCGACAAGGCCGGGCACCAGGCGGTGCTGGCGTTCACCATTCAGGGCGACATGGTCCCCAAGCTCGACAATGCCGATCGCTCCCTGGTCAACTCGCTGCGGTTCAGCGACTCGACCGTCGCAAGCAAGCCCGCCGCTGCGAAAAAGAAGTAGTGTGTCTTGCCGAAGGTCGTTTCGAAGTCGGCCATTCTCAGCGCGGCGGAGAATCCGCCCGGTGCGACATCCTTCGCTGCGATCAGGCTGCCTCGGCCTGAACTCTCCGTAACAGCAACGCAGCAGGCAATCCGTCCCGCCCTCGCCACATTGCTGGGTGCCGCGCCGACGCTTGTCTTGGGCATACCGAAGCCCGAATCTGCATGCCCTGCAAGCGTAGTCGTGGCACCCCGTGGTGTCCCATCTGCGCGATGCACGAGACTCGCCCGCCGCCAGAAGGCCGCGCGCCGCCCTGGATGCCCCGTCTTTCAGCCCCGAGTCCCCCGCGAACAAAAAAAGAACCGCCGTCCCTCCTCGCGGAAGAACGGCGGCTGTTGAATCAAACCTCTCGCTGATTGCGACCGGATGCGTCGCTGCGAGACGAGCGGGTGTCTGGCGTGCATACGCACTCGCCGTTTGTGACTCCGGCTCACGCTAAAAGGGTTGGCACCTCCGTCGGAATACCTAGCGAGAGGCTCGATCGAGTCGGCTGCGTCGTTGCCCCTGCATGATCCGCGCCCCAGCACTCCTGTTGGAGAACTGAAACCGGCGGGCTTACCGCCGTCGGGTCACTGACGATGCAGGGCCCATTCAATCTAGCTTAATCATCGGCACTTTCCCCTGCCGGCTGCGGAGGAAATCACGCGATTACTCCCCTCCCCAGCAACTGAATTATACGTCGTGCGCCGCGCGGACAAGTGTCTTTCGCCCAGGAATCTGCCATCTGCCTCGGCCGCACACCTCGAATTGCGTGGCATCGCGGGGCGTCCCCGGCGCCGATCGCATTTCGCCAAACTGCGGTGACCTCTTTTCGCTCATGCGACAACAGTAACAGAGGACGGTTGCACGTTACACCTCTGTGGGACATGTGCTCGTGATCAGCTCCAACACGACAAGACACCTGTTTCCCAATCAACGTGCCTTGAAATGCATCACGCGGCTGTCGCAATCGCCAAACAGGTCGACCGGCATGCCGATCTCCATCAGCCCGCGGCCGCTCCGCGCCGTCAGCTTCGGCCTGGCCTTGGGAAGGTAGATGTCCCTGGGCGACTCCCGCTCCCCGTGCGTCTCGATCTCGTACACCTTGTCCGGATCCAGTCCCTCCAGCAGCAGGTTCGGAATCCGCTGCCCGAACTGCAACCCATGCCCGAACACGAACAGCAGCGCCTCGCTGGCGTCCGGCAGCACGAACTCGAAGGCCGCGTAGGGATGCTCGCGCAACGAAGCCAGGCGGTGGATTTCGCCGCGGCAAGTGATGTGCCGAATCTGCTTGAACAGCGCGAAATATCCCTTCAACTCCGCCATTTCTTCCGGCGTGGCCTTGTCCAGCGGCAGGCTCGTGGCCAACCAGCCCATCATGCCCACGTGCGCCATGAACCGGAACGGCGCATCACGGTGGTTCATCATGTAGGTGATGTCGTAGCTGATGTGCCCGGCGCCGCCGGCCATGTAGGCCGGGTGCAGATAGGTAAAGCCCTCCTGCAGCCGAATACAGTCCAGCGTGTCCTGGTTGTCGCAGCGATTGATCCGGGCGAAGTACTCGTCCATCTTCAAGTCGGGCCGGCCGCTGCCCGAGGCGCAATTCTCGAAAAACACGTTGGGGAATTCCTTGCGCAGCCGGGCAAACAACTCGTAGAAATTCTCCGTGTACCGGGTACGCATGCTGCGGCGATCCGGCACGTTGGGGATCTCGAAATAGCGGTTGAAGTCCAGCTTCAAGTAGCGGATGTCGTTCTCCCGCAGCAGCCTGGCCATCTCTCCGTAGACATACTCCAGCACGTCGCGCCGCGACAGGATCAGCATGGCGTCTCTCTTGTTCTTGGCGAACAGCCATTCGTCCTTCTCGCCAAACAGCCGCGCGTCGTGCATCACCCGTTCCGGCTCGATCCACAGGCCGAACTCCATCCCGTGGCGGCGCACCTCGTCGATGACCGGCTTCAGCCCGCGTGGAAACTTCTCCGCGTGTACCGTCCACTCGCCGATGGCCGTCTGCCAGCCCGCGTCGATGATGAACATCTCCACGCCGATCTCGGCCGCGCGCGGAATCAAGGCCATCACGTTCTGCTCGGTCACGCGCTCGCGGCGGATGGAGCCGTAGGTGTTGTAGACGATCGGCACTTCCACATCGAGCATGTTCCTCGGATAGAGGTGCTTGCGCTGATAGCGGTGCAGCAGGCGCGACGCCTCGCCGAACCCTCCGCGCGTGAATCCGGCCGTGAACACCGGCGTGCGATGGCGCTGGGCCGGGGCCAGTTCCAGGGCGAAATCATAGTCGTTATAGCCGCCGCTGACGCGCACCTGGTGGTGCTCGTCCTGCTCGACGATCATCTTCCAGCTTCCGCTCCACTGCAGCGTGCCGAACCAGACCGCGCCGCTCTTCTCGCTGGCCAGGCCGTCTTGATCCAACGCAAAGAACGGCACGTGCTGATGCCCGCTGATGCCGTTGCGGCTCTCCAGCACCTTTTCTCCCTGTTCCAGCATCTCGCGGCGCACCTGCCACTCGGCGCACCAGGTGCCGGCCAGGTGCGTCAGCCGATACTTGTGCGTGTGCGGCACGTACCACACAGCCGAATGCAGGTTCTCGATCACCACCGGTTCCCCCCCCTCGTTCGCCACCTCGACCCAGCGGTCGATCAGGTCGAATTCGGGATAGACCCGGTAGTGCAACGTGACGAAGAAGGGATAGCCGGCCGCCTTGAGCACCACCCGCAGATGGTTCTCCTCGATCGTGTGCGAGTCGAGCGTCAGCCGCAGGTCCACCAGCGCGTCGGGCCGCTCGACCTTCAGGCACGGTTCCAGATGGAACCCCTCGGCGCTGGCCGGATACTCGGCCCGGCTGTACTGCGCGCGCCGCGCGCTGCTGGCCTGGTGAAAGTAGTGCGTCTCCAGCGGTTCCGGCACGTCGTCCAGTCGCTCGATGCGTCCGCCCCAGTGCAGATTGGTCAACAGCGCGCCGGCGCCGACCCCAAAGGCGTAGCTGGACCGCTGCGTCTGAAGCAGAAACACTTTGCGTTTGGCATCGAAGCGGATCGCGGCGTTGCCGCCGGGGCTTTGCCCCGCGCCGTCGGCCGCCGCGGCCATGCTTGCGCAAGCCAAGCCTAACATAATCCCGAGCGTCCGAACGACTCTCGCCATGGTCGGTCCTCCCCTGTCGCGCAAGAAGCCTGACGCAAGACGGCGTCAGCGCCTCGCCCGAGAACCGAGTATCCAGGGCGCGTCCCAGAGCGTCAATGCAATCTGCGGCCAATAATGTAAACAATCTGGCCACATGCCCGGGCCGCGGCGGCGCGACCGGATGGAGAACACGCGCGCCGCACTGCCAGCCACCGCAACGCGGCGGCCGTGTCCCTGCCCGGAGTGGGCCGC
>CALARR010000073.1 GCA_937889015.1 uncultured Planctomycetales bacterium
CTGGTGGCCTTGGCCAACTCGTAGTCGCTCTTCAGCAGTTCGTGGAGGATCCGCAAATTGATCTCGGAGTCGTCCACGAGCAGGATTCTGGATTTCATGATCGTCTTCAAAGCTGTCTTGGTGTTCAGAAGAGCAGGGCTCACGGTGCGAATGTCTTGGGCGCGACTTGAGGCGTCTGCCGGTCGCCCCGATGGCCGTCCGCGCCTCCAGGTCAACCAGGCGCACCACCTGGCATAAGCTCACCGGTATCCATGAGGGTCACATCGCTGGCCAGAATCAGGGGTTCCACGGCAGGAACCGGCGGCCGGGGGACCAGAAAGCTGAGGACCGCCCCGCCGTCCGGCCGGTTCTCGGCCCAGATTCGTCCGTGATGAGCGTCGAGGATCTCGCGGCAAATCGCCAACCCCAGGCCCGTGCCCCCCGCTCCCGTACGCGTCTTGCTGGATTGGATGAACTTGTCGAAAATCGCCTCCAGCTCTTCTTCAGGAATCCCCGGCCCGCGGTCCAAGACGCGCACCTCGACGCATTCCTTGCGGTCGCTGAGCTCGACCTCGATCTTGCCGTCGGGCGGTGAGAACTTGATGGCGTTGCCCAACAGATTGCGCAGCACCTGCATCATCCGCGCCGAGTCGGCAAAGGCCATCGCGTCCCCCTGCCCACGCGTCTCGATCGTCAGCCCGCGATCGCGCGCCAGCGATTGCAGCTCATCCACCGAGGCCAGTACCAGGGATTCCAGATTCAACGGTTTGAACTCGAACTCCATGTGCCCCGACTCGAGTTTCGCCAGGTCCAGCAGATCGTTGACCAGATTCAGGAGCATCGCGCCGCTCTTCTGGATCAACTCGAAGTACTCACGCAGTTCGCATGCGGCCTGCTCGTCCCTGGTGGCATCCTCGGACACAAGTCTCTTGACCCCAAAGGCGGCGAAGCTCAGGATGCCGTGCAGAGGCGTGCGCAACTCGTGCGACATATTCGTCAAGAACTGGCTCTTGGCCTCGTTCGCAGCCTCGGCCGCCTGCTTGGCATCGCGCAGCGCCACATTGGCCGACTCCAAGGCCAGCGTCCGCCGGTTCAATTCCAGTTCCGCCTGCTTGCGCGAGCTGATGTCGCGGAGCAGAGCGACTCCGCCCCAGCCGCCGTTCATGGGAATCTTGGACAGCGATATCTCGATGGGGAACTGCGAGCCATCCTTGCGCAAGGCCTCCATCTCCAACGCACGCCCCACCGCGTTGCCCTGCCCCGAATGCCGGAACAGCTCCCACTGCCGCGAGGCCTTCTCCCGATATCGCGGCGGAGCCAGCATCTCGTGTACCGGACGATCCAGGATTTCCGCCGCGCTGTAGCCGAAGATCCGCTCCGCGGCCGGGTTCCAGTGGATGATCCGGCCCATCGGGTCAATCATGATCACCGCGTCCAGGGCCGCTTCGCTGATTGTTCGCAACTTCTCCTCGCTGGCGCGCACGGCCTCTTCCGCCTGCCGCCGCCCTGAGATGTCCACGAAGCTCTCCAGAACGAACCTCCGTCCACTGAGCGTGACCAGGACCGCGGTCTTCAGGATCGGTAGTGCCTGCCCCGTCGCCGTGACCAACGAGCAATCGGCATTGCAGACTTGCGCCGTCTCCAGGGCCGGACAAGTCTCGCGCGTCGCAGGGCAAATGTGACTGTGGCACGGCTTGCCGATGATCTCTTGCCGCGCGGCGCCGATCATCGCCGCGGCCACTGGGTTGACGTCGGCAATCAGGCGCGTCTCGGCGTCGACCAGCACGATGCCCACCTGCACCTTGTCGAACACGGCCCGGGCCTTCTCTTCGCTTTCGCGCAACGCCCGGGTTCGCTCGCGCACCAACCGTTCGACCGCCACCGTCCGCTGCACGCCGCGATTGACCAGCAACATCAACAACGTCGACAACAACACACCCGCCGCCAGCGCCATCCAAGAATGCCACGAACGATGCATGGCCAGGAATCCCGGTTCGGGCGAGCACACGATGGCCCAACGCCGCCCGGCGACATCCAGTTCCTTCACCAGCCGCAAGGTCGGGTCTCCCAACCGGTCCCAAAACGGCCTGCCGGCCATTGCGTCCGCCTGCGATGCCTCGAAGATCGACGCTTCGTCTGCCGCCGACGGTTCCCACACCAGGCCGGCCGTTCGTCCCGAATAGACCCCCAGGAGTTCTGGCTCCTGCGGTTCGGTCCGATCGTACAGGGACGCGCGAACATCCTTGTCATGGAAGTCGCCAAAGGCATCCTCCATCACTCCCGATACGAAGAACACGCCGCACACAAAGCCGCTCAGATGCTCCCTCCGCTGCGGCACCGTTTCGCTTGGTCCCTCATACAGGGGCAACAGCACCAGGAAGCCCAGTCGATGACCAAAAGGCTCGATCAGCGGAATCGCCGCCGAGGCGGTGGGCAGGCCCGTGTCGCGAGCCAGTTCCAGCGCCCTGCGGCGCGTAGCCTCGGATCGCAGGTCAAAGCCGCTCGCGGTCTCATTGCCGCGGCACGGTTCCGTATAGCAGACCGGAAAATACTCGTCGCGATCTGCGGCGCGCACCAACCGCCGATCGGCGTCCATCTCACGGATTTCGTATCCCGGCACAGCGTCGCGCTGAACCGCCGCCTCGTGTTCCGACCGTTGGCCACGCGTTACGCGCGGAATCCAGCCCCAAGCGCGGACCGAGGACTCGTCACGCACGAACGGCGCGGTAAAAGTGCGGAACTCCTCACGCGTCACGTTCTCCGACGCGACGAACAGGCTCCGCGGAGCCTGAAGGATCAGCAGATTGCCCTGAATCTCGCGACTCAGCGCCGAAACGTGCCTCTGCGCCCGTTCCGTGAACTGACCTCGCAGCCGCTCGTCTTCCCAGGCCCGCGTGATGACAAAGGCCCCCAACGAAAACAACACGCCCGAGACCAACGTCGCCAGCACCGGCAGATAGTGCCGGACGGCGGGTGGTTGTCTCCGCCGCCTTGCACGAGCCATCCCCGAAGCATCGCTGGTCTCGGTGGCCTCTGGCTGCGGAGGATCGCCGCTGGGGCTCTGAGCGAATCGCTGGAACATGAGGGCCGTTCCTGGTCGTGTTGCACACCCGATGGCACGCGGGCCAAGTCGCTGCCCCCTTGCGTTTGACCCCAACAGGGGTCGCCCAGTCGCAATCGGGCAAACCGCAGCTACTCCTGAAACCTAGCATCGCGTGCCCGGCGACCCACCGAAAGCCACCCGTGCCGGCGCGACTTCGTCATCCGCTGCTGCTGCAGACCGCACGACGGCCCCCATCCGCACCGCCGATCCGAACGCCATGTTCGGCGCGCGCCGCAAAGGACATCCCGCCAACACCCGAAGTGAGGGGGACAGCCTGCCCGGGAAGAAGTGTACAGAGCGGGACTGCTGCTTTTGAGTCAGTACTTAAGATCCAAGGACTGCCTCAGGGTCAAGAGAACAGGTGCGACGCCAGGATGCGCGCCCCGATCGCCAGCAACACGCAGCCGCCCAGGGCATCGGCCCAGCGGCCCCAGCCGCGTCCCAATCGGCTGCCGAACACAATGCCCAGCGCGGTCAAGCCCGCCGCCATCACACCGATGACAATCGCCGGGCCCCACACCGAAACGCCGAGCAGTGCCATGCTCAGCCCCACGGCCAACGCGTCCAGACTCGTGGCCACCGACAGCGTGACCAGCATCAGCCCCCGGGTTGGATCGGACCGCATGCGGTCGACCTCGCCTTGCCATGCCTCCCACAGCATCTTGCCGCCCACAAACACCAGCAGGCCAAACGCGATCCAATGGTCGTAGTTGGCGATAGCCCCGGCCACTTGCCTGCCCGCGATCCAGCCCAGCACGGGCATCAGGAACTGAAACAGGCCAAAATGAAAGGCCAGGCGGAAGACATGTCGGGGCGTCACCCGAACCAGCGTCAGGCCCGTGGCAATGGCCACCGCCAAAGCATCCATGGCCAATCCCACCGCAATCCCCAACACCGTAAGCCAATGCACTGCTTGCAGCTCCAGCATGTCCGCGAGTCGACGGTCCCCACCGAGACACGCCAGTTTACATCGGACGGCGATGGGGCTCCACGGGAGAGGAAAGTGGCGGCCGAGCGTCTGCCAAACCGGCAGCGCCGCCCGAAATCCGGCACCACCGTAACCGTGCAGGGCGAGAGTGCCGAAGCAGACTGCCCGGCGGCAGACAACCGCAACCTATTGCGTCTCAGGTAAGTAATACCGTGAGGCCGACCGTCGGGAGGCCGGTTTTCCCCGGGCAACGGCCGGGACAGCCACGACATTCTTTTTCTGACACCCAGTAAAAACCTATCCCAGTACCACCCCAGCCAGGTCGGGCGGCCCGGCAAGACTGAACCGCCAACAGGTCTGAGACCGGCTCTAAGTCACTTCGGTCCCAGAAGCACGAACGTGCCCCAGTAGTAAGGCTGGCGCCACTTCTCCTCCTGTCGCACCCAGAGCTTGGCCGCGTGCAGGGCCTGGGCGTAGTCGGGCGGTTTGCCTTCCTTCTCCGCAATGGCCAAGTGGTTGCAGAACACACTCACCAGGCTCGCCGCCGCCTCATCATCCACCAGCCAATTGCTGGCCACCACGCGCCGCGCGCCAGCCACCAGGAATCCCCGCGACAAGGCCCACACCCCTTCGCCCCGCTGCTCTGGGCCCACGTTCGTGTCGCAAGCGCTGAGGATGGTCAGTTCACAATCGGTAAGACGCAGACCATAGATTTCCGCCACCGTCAGAAACCCGTCATCGGCCGAATCGTCGGGATGTGAGCCGGGCGTCAGCGCCAGCGCTCCGAACAGATTGCCGTACCCTTGATCGACCAGTCCATGACAAGCCAGGTGCAGAATCCGCCGCCCCATTCCTTGCGAGAGCACGGCCGCCTTGGTGGCCTGATCGCCTTTGAGTTGTGTGGCCGCAATGCCCGCATCGCCAAACACGTCGCGGACCCAATCGGTCTCCCAGGCGGTGAAGGGCAACGGGGCCAGGCTTCCTCCACGAATGCTGTAGCGCGACCGCGTGGCAAGCTGATTGGCCAAGTCCTGCGGCGGTGCGTCGGGCGAGGAGGCGTATTGCGGATGGCCCACCGTGAGCACCGGTTCGCGCGCGTCGGGCTGAGCTTGGGCTTGGCGTTCCGCCAGGTTCACGAAAATCGTGGCCGAAGGGGCGTACTCGGTCGGCAAGTCGAGATCCAGCAGGTACTGCGGATTCGTTCCCCGCCGAACCACCAGCGTCTCGAACGGCAGTTGCGCCAGGGCCGCGTCGGGAAAGACCACCAGCCGCCGGTATTGCCGAGCGGTCATCGCGGTGCGTTCCGCCTCGGGCACCAGCAACTCCCACAACGCGGCCAGCCCCGGCACCGCCTGGCCCGTCGCTTCCGCCGTCGCCGCCCGACGCAACCGCTGCAACAGTCCCGTATCCTGCGCGTTGCTGAACACCTGGGCCAACCGCGCAGCGGTCAAGGGACCCGGCTCGATCCCCAGCGGGCCGGCCTGCTCTGTCCCCACGCTGATTCGCTCGATGCGTGCCGGGGCGTTGCCGGGGACCACCAGCACATAGGCCTGCCGGTCTCCCACGAGATACTCCAGCACCAGTGCATTCTCCGCCGCGGCAAGCTTTTGCAACCGCCCCAGCGACACCGGTTTGCGATCCGTGCCTACGGCCAGCCGGTAGGCCGGACTGGCGTTGCGGATGTCGGCATGGGCGTTGACATACGCTTGTTGGGCTTGGCGCAACTGGCCCTCCAAGGTCGCAAGCTCATGCTGTCGCTGATCGGCCGACAACTCTTTGCGCTGCGCGAGCAATTGGATGCGCTTTTCGACGCTCGCCACCTGCTGCTGGGAATCTCGTTCGGCCGCGCGCAGCCTCTGGGCCTGCTCGGCCGGTATGCCCTGCAGCAGATCCACTCCCTGGACCTGCATCTGGTCCAGCAGCGCGCGCGCCCGGCTGCGTTCCATGGCCGCCAGGGCCTCGGCCACGTGGCCCACGTCGGCCTGCCATTCGACCATCTCCTCGTAGACCACGGCGTAAGAGCCGAAAAACGCGGCCTGTTGATGCTCGCTGCCGGAACTCCTGCCGCGCAATTGCTCGGCCAGGTCCAAGGCCACGCCCAGGTCGGCCAAGGCGGCATCCCGGCGTCCCGCCTTCCAGCTCAGTTCCGCGCGCAGCCGCTGGCACTGCAGTTGCGTCACCGGGTCGATGGGCATCGCTTTGAGGAGTGCCACCGCGCGGTCGATCCGTTGTTCGGCCTCGGCCAGCCGCCCCTGATCGCGATACAGCATGGCCAGGTTGTTCAGCCAAACGCTGAGCGCGGGATGATTGGGCCCCTGGATCTTCTCATATACGGCCAGGGCTTGCTGGCACAGCGGCTCGGCCTCCGCGTAACGCGCCTGGGATGTATATAAGGTCCCCAGGCTGTTGTGCACGGTGGCCGTCAGGAGATGCTCGGGACCAAGACGCGACTGCGCGATGGCCAAGGCGCGCTTCAGTAGCGGTTCGGCCTTGCCGTACTGCTTCTGTTCCCAATACAACACTCCTAAACTGTTCAGCCGCCGGGCGAAGTCCGGATGCTCGACACCCAAGGCCTTCTCAGCGATGCCCAGCGCCCGTTGGTACAGCGGCTCCGCCTCGGCATAACGCTTCTGACAGGCGTACAGCGTCGCCAGGTTGGCAAGCACCGTGCCCACCTTCGGATGATCCGGCCCCAGGGCCTTCTCGGAGATCGCCAAGGCCCGCTTGGACAGCGGCTCGGCTTCGGCATAGCGGCCCTCTTCCACGTACAAGCTGGACAGATTGTCGAGCTTCGGAGCCACGCGCGGATGCGCGGGACCGAGGGCCTTCTCGGTAATCGTGATCGCGCGCCGGTACGCCGCCTCGGCCTCGGCGTGGCGCCCTTGCTCCACGTACAGCAACGCCAGGTTGTTGAGACTCGATCCCAGATCCGGATGCGCAGGCCCCTGGGTCTTTTCCGAAATAGCCAGGTCCCGCTGATACAGCGGTTCGGCCTCGGCATAGCGTCCCTGCTGCACGTAGGACAAGGCCAGGCAATCGAGGCACTTGCTCACCTCGGGATGGTCCGGCCCCAACGCCTTTTCCAGGATCGTCAAGGCCCGCTGGTGCAGCCGCTCCCCTTCCGCGTACAGCCCTTGGATGTCCCGCAAAAGCGCCAACCTGCCGAGCGTCTTGCCGACCTCCGGGTGTTCGGGGCCCAATGCCTTCTCACGGATCGCCAGGGCCCGCTGGTACAGCGATTCGGCCTCAGCATAACGCCCTTGGTCCAACTGCAGTTCTGCGACGTTGCTCAGGCCAACGGCCACGTCAGGATGCTCGGGACCGCGCGCCTTCTCCCAGATCTCCAACGCCCGCTTCAGCAGCGGCTCCGCTTCGGCGTACCGCGCCTGGTCTTGGTACAAGACGGCCAGATTATTAAGGGTTTGCCCCACGTCCTTGTGGGTCGGCGGAAGGAGCTTCTCGCGAATCGCCAGGGCCCGCTGGTACAGCGGCTGTGCCTCGGCATAACGCGCCTGGGCCGAATACAGCACGCCCAGGTTGTTGAGAGTGGTGGCGACGTCCAGGTGCTCGGGGCCCAGGAGCTTCTCGCGAATCTCCAGGCTCCGCTGGTAGTGCTGCTCCGCTTCGGCGTATCGTCCCTGCTCGCGGCGCAGGTTCCCTTGTTTGATCAGCGCCGAAGCCAGCCACGACGGATCTTCGCGCAAAGGCCCTTCCGCCAAACGCAGCATGGCCAGTACCGTCTTCTCCGCCTCTTCGAATTTGCCCGCCGAAAGCTGGCCGGCGAACTGCCAGCTCAGTTGATTGAACACGAACCCCTCAAAGGCCCCGAGGGCGTTGGACACGCCCCCTAGGGCCAGGGCCAGCACCGCCACCGCCACAGAATTGGCCAGACCTCGGTGGGGCATGATTGCCATTGCTGCGATTCGGCCTATCGACACCCGGCGGGCACACCGCACGAAGTCGCACAACGCGCGCGACGCCGCCACGATCGCTCATGGCACACGACCGGCGCGCATCCGCACGACTCCTCGGTCACGGTCTGTACGCTCGACTCCGGCGCAGCCACCGGCGGCAGCCGCACAGGCGGCGGCGCAACGCTGGCCGCCGCAACCGGCGATGGAGCTTGCGCTGCCGGTGCCTGCGCAGCAGGCAACTTCGGCGCTGCCGGAGTCTCCACCGCCGGCGGCCGAGCTGCGGACACGGCGGGTGCGGGCGCGGCCGCCGGCTTCTTGGGCTTCTCGGACTGGACCACCGGCGCCGGCTTGACCACAACCTTCTTCAATGCGCCCTCCAAATCCGAGGCGATCCCGCTCCAGGCAATCTTGCCGGCCCCATCCACGACAAAGGCCCAGGGAAGCGCCTGCACGCCCCACGATTCCGACATCCGGCCCTTGTCGCCGGCACGCGCCTCGATCGCCACTCGATGGCCCATTTGCGCACCTCGCGTCTCAACAAAGCGTTTGGCCTGAGCAGGATCCTTGTCGACGCTCACGCCGATGAAGACCAGGTCCTTGTAAGTGTTTTGAAGTTCGGTGAGTTTGGTCACGGTTGCCAGGCTGGGCGCAGACCAACTCGCCCAGAACTGCACCACGTAGGTTGTTCCCTGGGCAAACTGCGCCACCGGATCCCCTTTGAGAAACTCCTGGACTTCGAGCTTGGGGGCCGCGGCGCCGACGTCAGGCGGCGCCGCCACGGCCGGCCCCGGCACGCCTTTCAAACCCACCATCATGACGCCCACAACGGCAGCCACAACCACGATGCGTCCAAGACTCGCATGGAACGTGTTCATCGCCATGTACCTCCCCAGAAGAGCCCCGATGTGATAAACCATCCAGAGAGCCAGAGCCTATCTCAGAAACTCCGCCCCCAAGGCCAAACGGCTAAGCGAGGCGAAAGTGCTGAACGGTTTCGGAACCGGTGGCAAGAGTTGCGGCCATATCTATGCAGAATCATATTCACGCCGGTGGTTGATACAAGTGCCAACCGGCTGCGGGTGACCCGCTGGATGCAGCTTCTTGTGACTGTATAGTCTGCGACTTTCGGGGTTGGTCGTGTTCGGGGTATCAACCGCAGTGGACCACAGAGCGCTCCCATCGCGCGTGCCTGCACGCGGCTCCCTTGTTGCACCTCGTCACCTCGGTCCCAGCAGCACGAACGTGCCCCAGTAGTAAGGCTGGCTCCACTTCTCCTGCTGTCGCACCCAGAGCTTGGCCGCGTGCAGGGCCTGGGCGTAGTCGGGCGGTTTGCCTTCCTTCTCCGCAATGGCCAAGTGGTTGCAGAACACACTCACCAGGCTCGCCGCCGCCTCGTCATCCACCAGCCAGTTGCTGGCCACCACGCGCCGCGCGCCGGCCACCAGGAATCCCCGCGACAAGGCCCACACCCCTTCGCCCCGCTGCTCCGGCCCCACGTTCGTATCGCAGGCACTGAGGATGGCCAGTTCGCAGCCCTGCAGATCCAATTGATACAACTCGGCCAAGGTCAGAAAGCCGTCGTCGGCCGGATCGTTGGGCCTGGGCCCCGGCGTCAGGGCCAGTGCGCCAAACAGGTTGCCGTAGGCCTGATCGACCAGGCCGTGGCAGGCCAGGTGCAGCACTCGTCGACCAGACGCATTGCGGCGCACGGCCGCCTCGGTCGCACGCGCGCCTCTGAGCTGCGCCGCGGCGATCCCCTGCTCGCCGAACACGTTGCCCACCCAGCTTGTTTCCCATCCGGTAAACGGCAACGGCTTGAGGCTCCCGCCCGCCGTGCCATAACGCGTCCGTGCCGCCAACTGCAGCAACACGTCCTGGGGCTCCGTGGCCGATGGCTTGGGGTATTCGGGCTCGCCGACGGTCAGCACCGGTTCCACCCCCGAAACGGCTTCTTTCGTGCCGCGCTGAGCCAGGTTCAGCAAGATCGTGGCCGACGGCGCATAGAGAACCGGCGGGGCCACGTCCAGCAAGTACTTGGCGTTCTCGCCCGGCTCGATCACCAAGGCTTCGAACGGAACGGAGGCCAGTCCGGCGTCGGGAACCACCACCATCCGCTGATACTTCCGCCGCAGCAACGCCTGGCGTTCTGCCTCCGGGATCAACAGTCGCCAAAGGGCCGCCAGACTGGCGGTGGTCGGCTTGGAAGTCGACCCACGGCCCGGCGTGCGCAACCGCGGCAATAGCCCCTGGCCCTTCTCTCCCACCAGGATCTGCGCCAGCCGTTTGTCGGTCAAAGGCCCCGGTTCGACCGCCGGCTCGCCCCACCGCTCGTCAAGGGTGAGCTTCTCCAGTCGCGGGGCTTCGCTGCCAGGAATCACCAGCACCCAGCCGCCTTCGCTGCCGATCAGATACTCCAGCACCAGCGCGTTCTGCTCGCCGGCCCATCGCCGCAGTTGCTCCAATGTTACGGGCCTGCGGTTGGCGCCCACGGCCAGCCGGTAGGCGGGACTGGCGTTGCGAGTGTCGGCATACACCAGGGCAAACTCGCGGCGTGCCTGGGCCAGGCGTGCGCGCAAGTCCTCCCGCTCGGCCGCCGCCGATTGAGGTGCGACGTCTTTGCGCGCATCGAGCACTTGAAGCTGCTTCTCCAACGAGGCCACCTGCTGCCGCGCCTCGCTCTCTCGGCGACGCAGTTGCTCCGCCTCCCCTTGCTGCAAGCCGGCCAGAAGATCCAGACCGTGAGTCGCCATCTGATCGACCAGGGACCGAGCGCGGCAACGCTCGATCGCAGCCAGGGCCTGGCCCACGTCGCCCAACTCGTGCTGCCAACTCACCATCAGTTCAAAGGCCGCTGCGAAGCCCTCGAAAAAGACCGCTCGCTCCCGATCGCCGCCGGCCCCTTGGCCGCGGAGTTGCTCAGCCAGGCCCAAGGCCTGGCCGAGTTCAGCCACCGCGTCGGCTTTGTCCCTGGCGCGCCAGGCCAGTTTCGCCCGAAGTTGGCGGCACAGGAATAGATCCTCGGGATAGGCGTTGCTCTTCTCCAGGATTGCGATGGCCCGATCGACCAGACGTTGGGCTTCCTCGCGGCGATCCTGGTCGAAGCACAGGCTTGCCATGTCGTACAGATTGGAGGCAAGATCGGGATGATCGGGCCCCCAAAGCTTCTCCCGGATGACCAAGGAGCGTTGGCAGAGGGCCGTGGCTTCGGCGAACTGGCCCTGCAACCGATACAAGCGTCCCCAGGCATTGAGTGTCTTGGCCACTCTGGCATGTTCGGGCCCCAAGGCCTGCTCCAGGATGGAGAGGGCTTGACGGTACAGCTTCTCGGCCTCCTGGTAACGCCCCTGATCGCGATGGCAGCAAGCCAGGTTGTGTAGTCGCACGGCGACGTCTGCATGTCGCGGTCCCAACGCCTTCTGACTAAGGGCAAGTGCGCGCTGATAGAGCGGCTCCGCTTCGCCGTAGCGACCTTGTTCCTGATAGAACGCGGCCAGATTCGACCAGCTTGTGGCGATGTCCGGATGTCCGGGACGCAAGCTCTTCTCCAGCATCGCCAACGCCCGGCGAAAGAGCTGCTCGGCCTCGGCGTAGCGTCCTTGATCCTTGCACAGCGTGGCGAGGTTGCTGGTGAACCGCGCCTGATCGGCGCTGGGAGGCCCCGCTTGCCGCTGCTGGATCGCAATCGCGCGTCGAAACAGCGGTTCCGCCTCCAGGTAACGTCCCTGCAAGAAGTAGATGCTCGCCAGGGCATTGAGGCTCTGCGCTACGTCCGGATCATGGGGCCCCTGGGCCCTCTCGCGGCTGACCAAGGCCCGCTTGTGTACGGCCTCGGCCTTCGCGTAATGCCCCTGATCGTGATAGAGCTGCGCCAGATTATTCAGCCGCATGCTCAAGGGCGGGGCGTCCGGCCCCAAAACCTTCTCCTCGATCTCGATCGCCCGCTCGTACAGCGGCTCGGCCTGCGCATAGCGGCCTTGCATGTGCAGGGCGATGCCCTGCTGGTTCAGGGCCAGCGCCAAGGCCTGCGGCTGATCGCGCAGCGGCCCCTCGGCCAACCAGCGCAGCTTGAGGGCCGTTTGTTCCACTTCCGAATATCTTCCCTGAGCGAACTCTTGCTCGGACTGCTCGTAGAGCCGATCAAACTCCGCCGCCGCGTCCGCCAGAAGCCCCCCCGGCATGGCCCATAGCCACCACGCCAGGCCCCAGGCCACCCCCGACCGCCAGCGCGGGCACCACCCGTTCATGGCCCTGTCTCCCCGTGCAATGCCGCGAGAGATCCCGTTGCGACGCTTGCTATCATTCTATACTGCGGCGATCCCTGCCCGTGACAGCAATCCCCGCCGAATGACACCTCGACTCAGTCGGCCGCCGTCTGCTCGACACAACACACGGCCCAAGGTTTCAGCGCCAAGTCCAACGATTGCGGCAAGCGATCCAGCGCCGCTACAGGCTCTTGGCCACGGGCCTCGACCCGGCGCAATTGGAACTTCGCGCCAGACATACCGTAAGAGCTGAGGCGCAGGCGGACCTCCTGCGGTTGGCCGCCTAGATTGGCCACGGCGTAGCACACATGGCCGCGCGCCGAACGCCAAGCACTAGCCTGCACGACGGACCAGGCCATAGGCCGGGCCGGGTGCCGCGGATCCTTCTTGCCCGACTGAGCCAGCGTCCCCGCACCCTCCAGCTTCGGGTCGTGCAGCATGCGTCCCAGGAGAAGGTAATCGCGCGTCTGTTCCATCAGATGCGTGATGTCGCGGAGCAAAACAAGCTCCGGCTGCGGCCGAGCCTCGTCCAGGTTCACCTGGCCCGCTCCGCCGCCCACGCGCATCCCGGGCTGCATTCCCAGCAGGAAGGCGCGCCCCAAGCCGATCCGTGCATCGCCGTTGGGACTGAAACCCGCGTCGCACCAACCGGCGTACCCCACCTGGTATTCGTGAAACAAGTAGATGTACAAGGGAATCGCGATGGCCCCCGGACCGGTCACAGGCCAGTGCGTGTCGGTGAAAGCCCGGCCATGATAGCAGTCCAACCAGGGAATATAGGCCTCGCACGGCTCCTCCACGCCCAGAAAGCACTGCGGATGCTTGGCGCGAGCCTGCTGGCGTACGTCGCTGAGGAACCGCGACATAGTCTCAAACTGCCACCGGCCCGCGCCCGGTGCATGGCCGTGCTCCGTGCTGTAGCAGTCCGGGACCGAGCCGCCGATATTCTGGTCCAGGTCCACGCCGGCCACGCCCCAGTCAAAACACTTCAGGAAACACGCGGCCAGGATCTTCCGCGCTTTGTCGCTGCCCGGGCACAGCAGATAGTTGTCGGCCCAGGCCGGTTTCTGCAGGATGGGCGAACCCTCGGGCCCCAAGGCCGCTGCCGGCCGGCCCTCTGCCAGGAACCGCTCGGTACTGTCGTAATCGGTGTAGGTCCGCGGCACGTCGCGCCGTTCGGAAGTCGGCTTCCGCACGCCCCAGCGAAATCCCGACGTATAGACCTGCAGGTGATCGCCATGCTCCGCCAGACCCCGGCTCAACTGGACGTAGTACGCATCGCCGCCGAACGGCGGGAAGTACTCCGGACCGATCCACGCCCCGTGACGCTCCCAGCCAAAGGGAACGCCCACCAGCGGTCGGCCCAAGAACTGCCGGTAACGGGCAAACGAGCGCTCTGCCGCCTCCAACGGAAAGAACTTGCCCTCGGCCCGGACATTGAAATTCAGAAACACATTGGCGTGCGTAAGCCAGTCCGGCACGTCCCGTTCGCACAGCTTCTTCGCGCACCAAGGCTGCCGTTCGACCCACTGCCGATACAGGTCCGCTCCGGATTGCCAGTCTCCGTCACCGCAGGTCCAGGCCACGTCGTAGGCCAGCTTCAGCTTCGGGCGCGTCTCGGCAGGAAGACGGTGCGTCCATCCCAGGCGCAGACAGCGATCGTCCCGCACGATCTCCAGGCATTTGGCATGCCCCTCGCCGTCTTCCGCGGCCATATACAGCCCGCCCTTTGCGTCGAAGTAATAGACGAACTGGCATCCGCACTTGCCGGGATACTCACACGACAAGGCCGATCCGCGCCGCATTCGCTTGCCCGGTTGGCACAGCAGCGAGCCTTCGCTGGCCGGATAGACGAGGGCGTCGTCCTCCGGCCCCTGCCCTAGCGACAACGGCACCGCGGCTTGTGGATAGGCAACGGCCACAACCGGGCGATCCGACGCGTTGTCGATCTCGATCCCCCAGCGGATCTTCGGCCCGGCTGCGTCGGCCAGCACTCGGCAGCGGACTTCAAGGTCGGGATTCTTGTGGCTGAAGTGCAGTTCCAGCCCGCCCGGGATCGGCCGGCACTCGCGCCCGACCGCGTCGGTCGAGTTGAGCTTCTGGGCCTGCTTCGGCTCGCTTCCCAACCGCAACTGGTAGAGCCCCACCGGGGCGTCGGGACCGGCCGCATACTGGCGTCCGGTCGTGCGATCCACAATCGATGCCAGACCGTTGAGGTCCTCGCGCAAGACGATCTCCAACCGCTGGCAGCGCAGACCGGGAGGCGCAGCCCCGGGCGAGACCGCAGGCTGGGACACCAAGAGGCTCAGAAGAGTCACGATCTTCCACGCGCAGACTCGACGCATTGAACAACTCCTACCGGGCTCGCCAATCCCGAGGGGAACGGACGCCTCTTCGGCCAAACAGATCGCGGCTTGGCCTGGTCATCTTCCGTCCATGACTCGTCCCTGTTCCATCCGCGGCCGCACGGTCAGATATCAGATCAGTCGCGCACCTCTAGAGGCAACCGGACGGCTTGGCCGCCCCGGGCGATCGAGCGATCGATGGCCATACACACCTCGTGCGTCCGGTAGGCGTCCGCCACGTTGCAGTGCGATTCGCGGCCCGCCCGAATACACTCCACGAAGTGGTCGATCTGAGCGTCGAAAGGATGGTGGTGAACGTCGCCCGAGTCGGGCAACAGCGTGTTCATCACGGTCCAGCCCTTCTGGCCGGGCAAGAGCCGCTTGGACCACAAGCGGTTGTCGCGCAGCGCGCCTTCCGTGCCCACCAGATCGACGTTGAACTGGTACGGCATTTCGGCGTCGAACAGGGCCGACGTCTTGCCGATCGCACCGCCGGCGAACTTGAGGATCGCCACCACGTTGGCGTCGAACTCGAAGGCCCCTTTGACATTGTTGGCATAGGCCGAAACCTCGACCACCTCGTCGCCGGCAAACCACCGCAGGGCGTCCACGGCGTGGCACCCGCCCAGCAACATGGTGCTGGCCCCGCTGTCCTTGCGGCGGCCCCACTCGAAACCGCTCCACCAGGCCGCCAGGCCATGCCAATAGTCGACCTCGACGTAGAACAGGCTGCCCACGGCCTTCGCGGCCAGCAACGACTTGAGGTTCTCGAACAACGGGTTCCATCGCAGCACGAAGCTCACCACGCTCCGCACGCCGTTGCGCGTCACCGCGTCGCGCAGATCGCGGTTCTCCTGCATGGAAATGCACATCGGCTTTTCCACCAGCAGGTGCTTGCCCGCCTCCGCGGCAGCGATGCCCTGGGGCGTGTGCACGTGGTTGGGACCGCTGAGATTGACCACGTGCACGTCGGGGTTGGCCAGCACGTCCTCGAAACGCTCGTGGATCGCGCAGTCCAATCCTAACTCGGTCACCAGGCGCTGGGCGCTCTCGCGCCGCCGACTGCCCACCGACACGATCCGGCAGTGCGGATTCCGTTTCCAACTCGCCGCATGCGCAAAGGCCACCGATCCCACGCCGTGAATGGCCACCCCGAGCTTGTCACCCATGGCTCAAGACCTCGTGCGGATGGAGGATGTCGGATGTGAGATTTCGAATGTCGGATTGTGGATGTACCGTGGACGATCTTATGCCCCAAGCACATCCTACATCCCACACCCAAGATTGCTATTTCTTCCCCTCATTGGTCAACAACCAGGTGCCGCTCTTCCCGGCCACGGCAATGTCCGGCCGGCCGTCGGCGTTCAGATCGGCCACGCAAATCTGCATCCCGCTGCCCACACCGCCGCCCAAGGGGCTGACCGTGTAGCGCGTGAACTTCAACTGCTTGGGGTCCCACGTGTAGTACCACAGGCACTCCGGATCCAGGCCGCCCGGGTCCTTGTCGTTGTGAGCCCGTACGCGCTTGCCCGTGATCAACTCGGCCTTGCCGTCGCCGTCCAGGTCGGCCATCACCAGGCAGTGCACTTGCGACCAGGAGTCATCGATCAGATGTTCCTTCCAGGTGGTCGTGCCGTCGGCCTGGGGCTGACCCTGCTCCCACCAGAATAGTCCGAAGTCGTGCGCCTTGCCCCAGATCAGGTCGTTGCGCCCGTCGCCATTCAGGTCCCGAACCAGGAAGGGGCAACTGGGGTGCGGCAAGGCCGTTTCCGGATGGAACTTCCAGAGGGTCGAGAGCACGTCCTGGGCCGGACGCTCGTACCAGCCCATCTCGCACAAAACGTCCTCGCGCCCGTCCCCGTTCACATCGCCGAAGGCATAGCCGTGGCCGCCCCCTTGGTCGCCGATCACAATCCGCGTCATCGCGGGCTGGCCCTTGTCGTCCTTGGTGAACTTCCACACGACTTGCGGGTCCTTCTTGGCCCAGCAACTGATGAACAACTCGGGAATGCCGTCGCCGTCAAAATCCTTGAGCTCCGCCGCTTCGTTTTGGCCGCGCGCCGTGGCCAGGACTTGTGTCGGGAACTTCCAGCCGCGCTTCAAACCAATCTCGCCCGGGTTCTTGTACCAATTGATCTCGGGCCCCATCCAGCCCATCGAAATCACGTCCAACCAGCCGTCGCCGTCCACGTCGTACAACTGATCGCCGTTGTTGGCGTAGAACTCCTTGGGCGTCTCGGCGATGTCCCGCACCGGACGCGGCACGAAATCCGGCGCCGCAAACCAGTGCGTGCCGGCCACGATGTCCGTCTTGCCATCCTTGTTGATGTCGCCAAGGGCGCAGCTCTCGCTGGGGCTGATCATCAGGCACCGCTTGGAGAACTTCACCCCGCCGGCCTCTTGACCGTGGGCCGAGAGCATCCCCGACAACACCACACCCACTACGCTGATCCACGCAACACGACGACTCATCGTTGGTCCCTTTGCTGCAAAACGGCTGCCAGGCAGATCTTCCCAGACAGGATCGGCCCCGGGGGGATTCCCGCAGTCTGCCGCTCCATGCTCGTTACGGTAACACATCGCCATCGCCCATGCAACGCAGCGACGACACCTTCTGCCCTCCGAGAAAGGGCCGCGGCACAACGTTCCCGCCCCCGCGTTCCCCATGCCGAATCCCGGCTTCCTAACGCTCCCACTCTCGAAAACGGCCCAGGGCGGCGCGGATCTCGTTGCGGCGTTTCTCGAACAGCCCAACCATGGTCAGAATCGCCGCACCCAAACCGACCAGCGTAAGCCATAGAACCCAGGTCTGCCCCAGATCCAGGGTCACGTACTTGAGCATCGTGCCCATCACGACCACCAGGAAGGTGACGCCCAGATTCAAAAACGACTGGATTCGCAAGGCCATTCCCAGCAGCACCCCCAGTAGACATAGCCCCACCAACAGCAGTGGCAACCACAGCGAATTGCCGATGCCGGCAATGAACATGTCGGCCGTGGACGAAACATAGACGATGCCCAGTGCCAAGTACCGCACGGCCGCGCCTTGCGATCGCGGAAGCCGACCTCGCCCCAAGTGTTCGGCCACCAGAGCCGCCAGTGCCGGCGGGATCAGCCACAGTTGCGGGTGCTCGGCAAAACCGATCTCCCAACGATGCCATAAGACCCACAGGCCGACGTTGCCCGCGGCCACAGCCAGCGCGGCCAGCCAGGACGATCGCCGCAGACCGGCCAGGCAGCCGTAGAACAGGGCGATCAACAACCACACGGCCGTCGGCCGCACCGGCACAAACCAGAACGCGATCATCGGCAGCACGGGCAGCAGCAACGCGGTCCGCTCCAAAGGCTTGGCCAGCACCTCCAAACGCCGACGGCGAAAGACCTCGGCCAGCCCGCCCCACAAGAAGGCCACCGCCATGGCCAGCAACAACCCGTAGCGTTGCAGCAGGTGACGTGTAAAGAACTCCGGAAAAGCCAGACGCACGTGCAGGGCCAACAGCACCATGCACACCTCCGCCAGGTACACGTAGAGCGTGCGCCCGCGCAGACTCAAGGCCAAGGGATCCCAACCGGGCGCTAGTGCCGCCAGCAAGCAGCCGGCCAACATGGCGGCCAGCATGGCCGCGACCGACAATTCGGCCCACAGCGCCAGGGGCGAGTCGCTGTCGCCGGCCAGGAAACGAAACTCCTGTCCCAACACCAGCAGCAACAGCACTCCGGCCAGCGTCGCCAGATACGGGAGCACACGGCGCGTGGTGGATCGCCACCCACTGTCGGCCGGCACCGCACGCACCAATCCTTCCGCCGCCAGCATGGTCATCACCGAGGCGATCAGCAGCACCACGCCGCGGTGAGTCCAGGGCAAGTCGATCTGCGCATCGAGCCAGGCCCAGCCCAAAGCAGACAGCAGCAGGACCAGGACCGCCAGCGTGGCGTCGCGCCATAACGGGCGCGCCGCCGGCGAGCCCAAACCGGCCATCACAACACAGCTCGGAACCAAGGCCAACAGCCCCAAGACGCCCGCGAATCGCCCGGAACACCATGCATATCCTACGTATCCCCACCGATCGAACCCTATGTCCCAGGCGACCCACACGCAGAGCATCGTAGCCGCCAAGGCCAGCACCGCTTGGGCCGGCCCAAACCAGGCGACGGACCAACGATCGAGCCCTACAGGAATCCGCAGGGTTGGCGCCCATTGCTCCCATTGCGGCCCGACGCGAGCCAGGCCGGCTGCCCCCAGCACAAACACAGCCAGGATCGGGGCTGCTTGCCAAGCCAGGACAAAGGGCCCCTCGCCCTCGAGCAACACGGCCGTGGCCAGAGCCGACAACCCGGTCACGTAGATCGCCCAGAGATGGAACCGCGCCGAGCGGTCCCACAACAAGACGATCATCGCCAGGACCGCGGCGGCCTGGGCCCAGATCGGCCATCGCGTGCCACAGTCTGCCAGCCATTGCCCAAGCCCCACCCCGCCGCCGGTCGCTGCGTCGACCAAGCAGACCGCGACGGTGAAGGCCTCCAGCAACACGGCCACAGGCACAGCCAGGTGCGGCAGAGGGCGTATCTCGCCGTAGTCAATCCGCCGCGGCCAGATCTGTTCGGCGACCGCCCATGCCGTGGCCGCAACGGCCAACGCCAGGCTGTTGAGGTGGCCCAACAGAATCCAGGAATGTTGCTCGGTACGCAACCAAACCAGCGTCGCGGCCACGTTCACCAGCAACGCGGAAACGTAGACCGAACGCGACTGACGCAGCCAGAGGCCCATAAGCGCCTGATGGACGCCCACGGTCAGGATCACCGCTACCAGGGCGCGCATGGGCAATGCGGGCTCCAGCGACCAGCGCAGCGCGAGGGCCACGGCCAGCGCACCCAATACGTCGCCCCAAGCCTGAACCGCTTCCGCGGCTGGAACCAGCTTGAACCAGGCCTCGGCCAGGACGCGCAGCGCGCCCGGCATCGACGCCGCGTCGTAGCCTTCTCCGCTGCCCCGCACCAACCACTTCAACCCCGCGCGTCCCAGCCATCCCAGCAACAGCACCACGAAGGCCGCGGCCACCAGACCGAACATGCCCGCCTGGAGCGTTAGAACCGGTCGATCGGGCCAGATCCGCACAGACGTGCATGCCCCGAGCAAAATACAGCCACTCACCAGGCCGGCAAGCACATGAAACACCTGCCAAGGCACCACCTGCCGCAGATGCCAGATGCCGGCAGCGGACGCCGCCAGCAAGCTCAGCCAGCCCAGCGGCAGTACGGCCTCCGGCAGTCCGAGGTACTGGCTGGGGGCCAACACATACAACTCAGCCAGTGCCCAGGCCAGCCATGTCCCGCACAACACTCCACCCAAGGCCACCTGTACGCTCATCAGCAGCGTACCCCAGGACGGCCCCAACGGGTCCGAATGGTCCGAACTCGATTCGCTGATGAGTCCTGAAGCCGAGCCTGAGCCCTGCGATAGGCCGTTGCCAGGACTGCCCCCCGGCCAGACATCGAGCCATCGCCGGCTAGTCATCCACCCCAGGCCCCACACACCGGCCGTCAAGCTCAGCAGTTGCAGCAGGCAAACCAGGTGACCGACATCGAAAGGCGCCCCGTGCGTATGGAGCCACAAGGTGTAACCCATCGCCACGGCCAGTTTCACAATCAACCCGGCCGAAAAGGCGTAGCCCGCAGATCGCTCGCCAATGGCGTGTCCGATCAGGCACACCACCAGCACGGCCAAAGGCGCCAGATACGACTGCAGCGCATTTATCTCGGAAAAAAGGCCGCCTGAAGGCCCTTGCGGCCCCAATCCCGAGAACTGCACCACCGCGGCCTGGATCGTCAACGCCAGCAGCGGCAAGGCCGTCGCGGCAAGTGCCGTGCCTCGCGCCACCTGCGCGGCATGGGCCGCCGTTTCGATCCGACAGCCCGCCGTGTGCAGCCAACGCAGCACCGGCGTCCTGACCCAAAGCATCAGCGAAACGAACAACAGGTCCACCGCCAGCCCCCAACGCAGCGCGGACCCCACGGCCACGCTCTCCGCGAACTGGCCGGCCGTCAGACCGACCGCAGCCGCCGACAGCACTACGGCCAAGCACAGATCCGCCTCAGCCCATCGCTGCCAGAGCGAAACGACCAGGACGGCGGTCGCCAAGGCCAACCACAGCCACGCGCCGGCGTTGAAACAATGGGTTGTCAGCCAGGCTAATGCCTCCGGATTGCCGTACCCCACGAGTTCCGCCATCGTGCCGGCTACCAGCCCCGGCAACAGCAGCAGCAATAGTGTCACGACTACCGCATGCTTCAACAGTTGATCCACCATCAGCAAGTCCGGATTAAGCAGCCGTTCGGCTTCCGGATGCGAGCGGAGCAAAAGACGCACGGCCAGCCACAGCAACGCAACCAGCGTCAAGCCGCTCCCAATGGCCTGGGGGAGAGTCAGCCATCCATCGGCGCCGGGCAGGTGCTCGTACCAGAAGGCGATCGCCAGACTCACGGCCAAAGCCAAGGCCGCCTGGTGCGCCGCCAACCATCCCGGCTGCCGCAGTTGAATCGCCAGCACCAGCCAGATCGCGGCCAACCAGAAGACGCCGTAGCACAAGGCGGCCGAAAGCGGCCAAAACGAAACGCCCAACGACAAAGCAGCAAAGGCCGAGGAAACCGCAGCGCTGGCCAGAAGCGGCTCGACGAACACCGAGACGATTTCCTCGGCACGGCTTTGCAGGCCGCCCTGGCTGCCAGCGGCCCGAGCGGCAACAAAGCTCCCGCACAGCGTAAGCGTGGCGTGCCCCAGCAAAGCCATCGACCAGGGCAGCGGCGCGACCTCATAGTTGCAGACCAGCGCGTGCACCAGACCCACGCCCAGCACGACCGAAGCCAGCCAGACGCGCCCCGCGGACCGCGTCCGCCAGCCAATCAGCGTGTAGACCGTGCAAACCAGCGCCGTTGCGATCACCAACGCCGGCTGATCGTGCAGAAAGGCCCGGTCGAACCAGGCACTGACCACGCCCAGAGTCATTGCGGCCGCCGCCAGCACCTCGCCCAAGTGCCACAAAGGCTCCACATACACGCGCTGCAGATCGCTCAGGCCGAAGCGACGATCGTCCGCACCAGCAGGGACACACGCCAGCGTTGGGCCCAGGAATCTGGCCAGCAGCATGGCCGTCACGGTCATCGCCAAACTCAAGGCCGCCAGACAGGCCGCCCACAGGGGCTCGATACGCTGACAATGCCACCACAACAGCCAGGCCGCCTGGCCGCTCAACAGGCTCAGTCCCACATAGCTCACCCATGGCCGCCGCAGCCGCAGGTTCAACCCCAAGGCGCTCAGCCCGTACAAACCGTAGACGATCGCCGCACGCAACGCATCGCCCGGCTGGGCCAGCGTGACCAAGACTACACTGGCCAAAGCGATCAGCCCTACTCCGCCAGCATACACCCGAGCGTCGTCCGCTCGTTGCCGCCGCGCCAACCACCCAGCCACCACGCCCAACAGGGCGCACCATCCGACCAAGGCCGTACCGGACCGAGCAGTGGCCAGCAGCCGCAGCAGATCCAGGCCAGCCTGCTCGTCGGGCGTTACGGCCAGGTCGCCGCGAATCAGAAACACGGTGACCAGGTAGACCAGGGTCGCGCAGACGATCGCCCCGCCATGGACCAACGGGAAGCGAAACCACACCGCCCCGCCAGCGAGCAGAGCCGTACACAAGCTGCCAACCGCGATGATCCACCAGGGAACCGGCCAGGCCATAGCCAGAGCCGCCACCATCGCCACGCCGGACACCAGAGCCAGCCAACGTCCGGCCAACGCCAGGCCTTCCATGCTCCTCGTCGTCTGCGCGCGGCGTTGGATCAACAGTCCCGTCACCAGCAGCGGACCGGCGGCCAGAGCCAACGGCAAGGCCAGGTGGTGGAACATGACGGTCGGCCCCGCGTCTTGCAAGACATCCACGGCCGCCAGTCCTACGACCACAACCAGGGCAAACGTGGCCGCGCCCGCAAAACTCAGCAACCCAACCGCCCGGCGCGACGTCCATCGGCGGCTGCGCGCGCACTGGACGCAGTGCGTTCCCAGGCCCGCGGCATGGCCCAAGGCAGCCAGCCCTCCCACCGCCGACAACGTCCATGCCGGATCGAGTGCCCCGCTGCCTCGCGTCAGCAGCGGCGTTAGCGCGGAAAGCCCCGCGATCGTCCCCGCCATCACCCCCGCCCCGCGCGGCACCAGCACGCGCCCCGCCAAATAGAGAAACCAGGCGAACAGGGCCAGGGCTGCGGCCTGCAACGCCAGACTCGTCGGCCAGGGCCCGGCCTGATCGAGACCGCCCATGGCCAGAAAATTCAAGGGCACCAGCAGGGTCGAGATCAATAGCAACCCCCGGCCGGTAGCCTCCAGACGCCAACGGTGATAGCAGTACAGCCCGACGCCGAACACGGCCGAGGTGACCGCCGCGGCCACCCCAAAACGAAACAGCCAGTAGCGTTGCAAGGCTTCCCACTGGCTGCCCACCAGGGCCGCCGCTCCGATCACAAACAACAGCCCACCGATCACCTCGCCCCAGCGGATGTTGTGTGGCTCCATGAACTCCACCAGCATCTCGCCGAACGACTTGCTGGTCGGAGCAGGTGCCTCCGAAAGCACCTCGGCGACACACAACGCCCTGGGTCCCTCAGGGCTAGTCGCGACCTCTGCCTGCCTGGGCGCTTCGATCTGCTGTTCTGGAACGGGATGCGCAGCAGACGGCGGCGCAACGGCAGAAGACACCACGGGCTTGGGCGCTGGCTGTTGCACCCAGGTCTGTGGCCGAGGCCGAGGCGATTCGGAGGGCCGAAGCGGAGGTGAGGGTTGTGGGGCCGGCTGCGGCGTCTCCCGTGATCGAGGTGGCTCGGGCACGATTTCCACCGCGATCACAGATGGTTCCTCGGCCGGTTGGGCAACTGCCGAAAGGCTCGCACGCAGTTCACTACCGCGGGCCGCCAACGATTGCCACTCATCGGTAGAAATCAAGCCGGCAGTGAGCATCCGATCCAACGATCGCTCGAAGCCCTCCAGATCGCGCAGTCGCACCGCCTCCGGGCGGTCCAGGTCGCGACCGCAGTAGCAACAGTGCGACACGTGGCGCGGAGTCATCTTGTGGCAGAAGACGCAGGGCCGCGCGCCGCGATCCGGCTCAGCCAGGCCCTGCAGCTGGCGAAGCAGCCACTCGGCTCCGACCCAGATCCCGTGGCCCACCAAGACAACAACCACGAAGACGATCAGCATCACGAAAAATGCTTCAGTCATGGGCGCACCAAGTCAGGCCCTCAAAAAGCGTGCTTTCGACGCACGCAGTTGTCATACAAGTCTATTGCCAACTCCTGCGCGGCCGATAGCCCCCGCCGACCATCGCGCGCCCCAGAGCATCGGGCTTCCGCATCCCAAGCCGATTCGCCACGCGGTTCCCGCTTCACAGGGCTCTCCCCGGGCTGTTCTATAACGCGCGGAGTCAAGAATTGACGTGCCCTCCCGATCCGCGTAGGCTGAAACCCTGGCGTGCGATCATCGGCCCCGGATAGAGCCAACCAACCTTCCCGCTACGGAGGGGGAATGGACGACGACCTCGATTTCGAATTCATCCAACAGCGGCACAAGCCGTCGGCCGCCCTGGACCGCCCCAGGGAACTGGTCCTGGCCTGTCCGCCCATGCGCAGCAATGTGAATCTCTCGCGCATCGTCCGCGCAGCCGGCTGCTGCGGGCTGCAGCGGATGATCTGCTGCGGCCATGCCAAGGTCATGGGCAAGATCGCACGCAACGCGGGCGAGGCCCTTCAGGTCGAAATCCATCGTACCCTGCCCCCCATCCTCAAACGGCTCCGGGACGAAGGCTTTCGACTCATTGGCCTCGAGCAGACCGAGGGCTCGGCCTGCATCTACGACTTCGCCTTTCCGCGCAAGGTCGTGCTGGTCATTGGCAACGAGCGCCTGGGGATCGAACCGGAAGTCCTGCGGATGCTGGACCAGACGGTCGAGATTCCGGTCTACGGACTCCCCTATGCGCACAATGCCGCCACGGCCGCCGCCATGGCCCTGTATGAGTACTGTCGCCAGTACCCTAGGGGCTGAGCCGCATCGCCGGGCGAACCATGCCCTGGTGCGACTCGCCCACCCACAATCGCCCGTCCTGTGCGGCCGACGCAAGCAATCCCCCCCGATCGTCGCGCCCTGTCGTCCGGTTCCTTCGGGCTACACACACAACACGCGTTCGGGGGTGAGCCGCTTGACCGGCGGCTCCGCCAATGGGTAAATTAGCGTGTTTGGTCGCGTCGCGGGTCTGGTCCCCGGCGCTAGCGGTCCTTTGGAGTCGGGGAGCCATTCTGTGCCGGCAACGTGCGTCGTAGGCCTTCAGTGGGGTGATGAGGCCAAGGGAAAAATCGTCGATTTGCTCACCCAGCGGCACGACATCGTCGTCCGTTACCAAGGCGGGGCAAACGCCGGGCACACCGTGGTCTTTGGCGGAGAGAAGTACAAGCTCTCGCTGATCCCCAGTGGCATCTTTCACCCTCAAGTGCAGTGCGTCGTCACCGGCGGCGTGGTCCTTAATCCCGAGAGCCTGCTGGGCGAGATCGATCAACTCGCCTCGCGCGGCGTGCACGTGGGCGCCAACCTGATGATCAGCGATCGCGCGCATGTAATTCTCCCCTGGCACTTCGAGGAGGATCGGATCCTCGACAGCTGCGCCGGCAAGGAGTCGATCGGCACCACCATGCGCGGCATCGGCCCCTGCTATCGCGACAAGGTCGGCCGCTCGCTGGCCGTGCGCCTGGGCGATATGTACCGCGAGACCTTCCGCCAGCAGGTCGCCGACATCACGTGCGTCAAACGCCAGATGCTGGCCGGTTTTGGCGATGCCGCCAAACAACTACACCTCGACGAAGAGGCGATCTTCAGCAAGTATGCCGGATTCGCCCAACGCCTTCAGCCCCACGTCGCCGACACCACGGCCTATCTGTTGTCTGCCGCCGAGTCGGGCCAGCGGATCCTCTTCGAGGGAGCCCAGGGATCGCTCCTGGACATCGACCACGGCACCTTCCCTTATGTCACCAGCAGCAACAGTTCCGGAGTCGGCGTTTCCGCCGGTTCCGGCGTGCCCGGCCGCTACCTGACCAAGGTCGTCGGCGTCATCAAGGCCTATACCACGCGCGTCGGCGGCGGACCGTTTCCCACCGAACAGGACAACGCCACGGGCCAGCACATCCGCGACCGCGGCAACGAATATGGCACCGTCACGCGCCGCCCGCGGCGCTGCGGTTGGTTCGATGCCGTCGCCGCGCGCTATACGGCCCGGCTCAGCGGCGCCGACCGCCTGGCCGTGATGCTCCTGGACGTGTTGAGCGAGTTACCGGAACTGCATGTCTGCGTGGCCTATGAACTGGACGGCCGGCGAACGACCGATTTCCCCAGCCACGTGGACGACCTGCGCCGCGTGAAGCCAGTGTACGAAGCCCTGCCTGGCTGGCGCCAGGAGATCAAGGAGGCACGCAGCATCGACGAGCTTCCTCCCAACGCGCGGCGCTACCTGGACCGCTTGAGCCAATTGGTCGGTTGCCCGGTGGCCGTGGTCTCCGTCGGCCCCGATCGAGAGCAGACGATCCTCGGAGACTTGTAACGCCTCCTTGAGTGGCAAGTTGCGGCAATGTTTGGCGCGTTTGAACCGGACTCGCAGGGCTGCACCTGACGCGTACGTGTAGCAGGCAACAGCAATAGTCACGGCCGATGTCCAAAAGCCTCTCTCAAGATTGCTCCCGTCAACCCGACCGGCCCGCCCACGCGGCTTGCGAGAATCCCTCGGACCTTGGCCCATCTACACGGACGGGTCTCGCTGCCGACCTCGATCTGCCGCGAGAAAAGCTCCCACGCCACATCGCCATCATCATGGATGGCAATGGCCGCTGGGCTCAGCGCCAAGGACTGCCGCGGATCGAAGGGCATCGCCGCGGGGTCTCCAGCGTACGCCGCGTAACCGAAGAATGCGCACGGCTGGGCATCGAACAGCTCACCCTCTACTGCCTTTCCAGCGAAAACTGGAAGCGGCCCCAGGGGGAACTCGATTTCCTGATGCATCTCTTGCAACAGTACATGATCGAGGAACGCTCCACGATCACCGCAAACAATATCCGCCTGTCGATCATCGGCCGCCGTGACGGCATCCCCCCTGAAGCCATCCGCGACATGGAGGACACGATCCGCCTCAGCGCCCCCAACACCGGACTCCGTCTGTGCTTGGCCATCAACTACGGCGGACGGGCCGAACTGGTGGACGCGGTTCAGGCCATTGCCCAACGCGCCGTGCAAGGCACGCTCCAGCCCCACCAAATCAACGAACAGACCATCGAGTCCAGCCTCTACACCTCCGGCATGCCGGACCTGGACCTGCTGATTCGCACCGCGGGCGAGATGCGCGTCAGCAACTTCCTGCTGTGGCAGATCAGCTACGCGGAAATCTGGGTCACGCAACGCTGCTGGCCCGAGTTCGACGAGACTCTGTTGCACCAGGCGCTGCGCGACTTCGCCCACCGCACCCGACGCTTCGGCGGACTGGAAGACTGACGCACATGCGAAACGCCCCCACCACCGCTTTTCCCAATCCCTGACGCCATCCCCATTGCTGCCCATGCTCCGCTGGCGACTATCCCTGGGCGCTTTGCTGATCGGGCTGCTGATCGCCTTGTGTTGGCTGGACCATTGCTCCGCGGCGCC
Source organism: uncultured Planctomycetales bacterium (assembly GCA_937889015.1). Lineage (GTDB taxonomy): Bacteria > Planctomycetota > Planctomycetia > Pirellulales > Thermoguttaceae > CALARR01. The sequence goes on from CALARR010000073.1 coordinate 27,250, forward strand.
CGGCCTATGGCTCCTGCCCGTGGCCCTGGTCGCGGTCGTGCTCTCCACCGGCGAGATCCTCCGCCTGGCGCGCACCGCCCAACTGCGCCCCGTGGCCTGGCCCGTCTATGCGACCAATCTCCTCCTGGTCCTGGCGCACTGGGCAATCCGGCCCGCCGGACTCGCCCCTGCGTCCAGACTCGCGTGGATCGCCGTCATTCTGGCCCTCGGCGTGTTGGCCGCCTTCGTCGCGGAGATCCATCGCTACCAGTCGCCCGGCGGCGTCACGGCCAATCTGGGCGCCAGCGGCCTGGCCATGCTCTATGTGGGCCTCCTGCTGAGCATTACGGTCCAACTCCGCATGACCTGGGGCGTGCTGGCCCTGGTCTCGCTGCTGGTGGTGGTGAAGATGGGCGATACCGGCGCGTACACGATCGGCCGGCTGATCGGCCGGCACAAGATGGCCCCCGTCCTCAGCCCCGGCAAAACCTGGGAAGGCGCGGCCGGAGCGGTCTTCTTCGCCTGCCTGGGTTCCTGGCTCTGTTTCCACTGGACCGCTGGCGCGGGAATCCCCGGCGGCTGGCTGCTCTACGGACTGCTGGTGGGCATCACCGGCATCTTCGGCGACCTGGCCGAGTCCCTGCTGAAACGCGACGTGGGATGCAAAGACTCCAGCCACTGGATGCCGGGCTTTGGCGGCGTGCTGGACATGGTCGACTCCGTGCTCCTCGCCGCCCCGGTCGCCTGGATCTGCTGGGCCCTCGGCCTGGTCAGCGCCTAGCCCGCGACAACACAGCCGCAACATCTTGCCCAACAACACGTTACGCCAGCGCACCAGCCTCGCTGGCCCCACTCTGCCCATCTTTGGTATACTTCAGTACCAGGAATCCCCGTAACGCACTTCCCGCGATGGGTCGGAGTCTGGCTGGGCGGTCAACGCAACGATTGATGGTTGAGTCGAACATAGCAGTGGTCGACGGCAAAGCGCTGTTGACCCTATTCGGCACGCGGGACCAACACATCCGGCTGATCCGTGATGCGCTTGGCGTGGTCATCTCGGTCCACAATGGCCAGATCCACGTCGAGGGCGCAGCCGAGGCGGTACAACGAGCCACGCAAGTCCTCGAACAGCTCCAGGCCCAGGCCAGCCGGCATGGGGCCTTGGGGACCGACGACGTGGTCCGAGTGCTGGCGGGCGTGCGCAACGGAGATGGGGCGGAGGCGACGGGTGTCGGACCAATCGAGGTCTTCACGGCGGGCCGGCAGATCCGTCCCCGCAGCCCCGGTCAGGCCCGCTTCGTCCAGGCCATCCGCGAGCACAGCCTCGTGATGTGCTCTGGACCGGCCGGAACCGGTAAAACGTATCTCGCCGTGGCCATGGCCGTGTCGGCCCTGCGGCGAAGTGAGATTCGGAAGATCGTGCTGGTCCGTCCGGCGGTCGAGGCGGGCGAGAGCTTGGGGTTCCTGCCTGGCGACATGCAGGCCAAGATCAACCCCTATCTGCGCCCCCTGATGGACGCCTTGCGGGAGATGATGGATCACGAGTTGATCAAGCGGCACATGGAAGAAGACCTGATCGAGGTGATCCCCTTGGCCTATATGCGCGGGCGGACTCTCAACGAAGCCTTCATCATCCTCGATGAGGCTCAGAACACGAGTGTCTCGCAGATGAAGATGTTCCTTACCCGAATGGGCAACGGCTCCAAGATCGTCGTCTCCGGCGATACCACTCAGATCGACCTGCCGGCGCACACGCGGAGCGGCCTGGTCGACGCCCTGGAGCGCTTGCGCGGGATCGAGGGCATTGCCTCGGTGAAGTTGACGGACGCCGATATTGTGCGGCATCCCTTGGTGCAGAAGATCGTCAGGGCGTACGATCGTCGGCCGCCCAAGCGGCATTCCTGAGGCTTGATTGACTCCTGTATTCCTTAGCGAACGAGGGCGACCGACGGGAGCCCGGCTTCCCGGGACGGATCGCTGCGACGTGTTGAACAATCAACAACGGAATCACTAACTCGCGTACGATGGCCACCGGCGGTCAAAAACGAACACGTTTGGAGCGGGTTGCCGCCTTGGAGTTGCCTCCCGGACACTGGGAGCAAATGTGGCTCAACCTGCGCCGCCGCAACGTCTTGGCGCGGCTGGCGGCCGGCCTGCTGGCGGCCATCGCGATCTGCGCCGCCGTGCAAGGCTGGGACCCGCCCTTCTGGTACGAAAGCGGCTATATCCCCTCAGCCGACATTGTCGCTCGGGTGTCCTTCTCCCAACCCCAGCAGGTCGAGACCCGAGTCGCCGAAGAATTGGCCCAAAGCCGCGTGAAGTTCGTCTACGTGCATAATTCCGAGCCCTTGGTCAAACTGCGCGCCCTGCTGCGGCACACCGTGGCCCAGGTCACAGCGGCCGAGAACCTGGCGGGCGTGAATGCCGAAGTCTGGAAGAAGTTCAGCCTCGACGAGGATTGGCCGCGCTACGAACAGGAACGCGCCTTCCAGTTGCTTCGCGAGGAACTGGGCGGCCCCGAAAAGCTGGCGCAATTCGAAAAAGACGTGGCCTTGGCCCTGGCCCCTTTTGAGCAACGCGGATTGCTGGATAAGGTCTCGCGCAAGTTGGGACGCGGCAATTACGAAGAAATCCTGGTCTATCACGATGGTAAGCCCGAACCTCGCTCGCCGGTCCGCATTGCCGACGTGCTCTTGGGCGACAAGAAAGCCATCTACCGCAGCCTCCTGGAGCATCTCCCCTCGCCGGACGTGGCCGAGTTGGTGTTCGCTTGGCTCAAACCCCAGATCACGCCCACCCTCACCCTGGACGAAGTGGCCACCAAGAAAGCCCTGGAAGAGGCCAAGGCCAGTGTGGGCCCCGTCCTGGTCAAGTGCGAGGCGGGCGAAACCCTGGTCTCCGCCGGTCAGCGCATCGACAAGAAGCAACTCCAGGTCCTCGGCCTGGAACACGCCGCCGCCATCAGCCAGCGCACGTGGGGCCAACGCCTGGCCCGCGGCTCCGCCATGGTCGGCATGATCTTCGCCCTGTTCCTGGTGGGGGGAATCTACCTCCGACATCGGCAGTCTCAGTTGCTGGCCAACCGTCGGCAGTTCCTGGTGATGCTGGCCTCGGCCGTGCTCACCGCGATCGTCGCACACATGGCTTCGGCCGATCTCTGGCAGGCCGAACTCATCCCCCTGCTGCTGTTCGGCATGACCGCCTCCATCGCCTGTTGCCAGGAAGTGGCCGTCGTCACCACGGGACTCCTGGCCGCCGCCATTGCCCTCTCCACGGGGCAAGGCCTGGGCCAGTCGTTGGTCCTGACTGGGGTCTCGATCACCGCTATCCTGCAGGTGGGACAAATCCGCGGCCGGGCCAAGCTGATCCACGTCGGACTCCTGGCCGGCGGCATGGCCATGATCCTCGACGCCACAGTCACCGTTCTCTCCGACCAACCCCTGGACCTCTTCCTCCTGGCCGGCGCGTTCCGGACCGGGTTGTGGGCCCTGGCGGCCGGCTTCCTCATGACCGGCCTGCTGCCTTTCGTGGAAAACTTCTTCGGCGTGCTCACCGATCTGAGCCTCCTGGAACTGAGCGCCGGCGCCCACCCCTTGCTGCAGGAATTGGTCCGCCGCGCTCCCGCCACCTACAACCATTCAATCACCGTCGGCTCGATCGCCGAAGCCGCCGCCGACAGCATCGGCGGCCGTGGATTGCTCGTCCGCGTGGGAGCCTATTTCCACGACATCGGCAAGATGCTCAAACCGGGCTACTTTATCGAAAACCAAGGCAACGATCCCAGCCGCCACGAGACCCTCTTGCCCGCCATGAGCACCCTCGTGATCATCGCCCACGTCAAGGACGGCGCCGACCTGGGCCGCCAGCGGCACCTGCCCAAGCCAATCATCGATCTGATCGAACAACACCACGGCACGACTCTCGTCGAGTACTTCTTCGGCCGCGCCCAGGAGCAGATGGAACAAGATGCCAATGGCCAGGAAGTGGACGAGAATTCGTTCCGCTATCCCGGCCCCAAACCGCAAACCAAGGAGGCCGGCGTATTGATGCTGGCCGACGCCGTGGAAGGCGCCAGCCGGGCCCTGGTCGAGCCCAACCCCGCGCGCATCGAAAGCCTGGTCCGCGAAATGGCCGAGCGCCGCCTGCAGGACGGCCAGTTCGACGAGAGCGGCCTGACGCTCCGCGAACTGCGCACCATCCAACGCAGCCTGGTCAAGTCGCTGACGGCCCTCTACCACGGACGCATCAAGTACCCCGAGCAACGCACCGCGTAGGAGGAACCATGCTTCCACAGCGCAAGCCGGCTCGGAGTCTACCCCGGATCCGTCAGCGCCAAGTCGCACGGCCCAGCACGACCAGGTTGCCAACAGCCCCCGGGCCCCGCCCCAAGCGGACCGCGAGCCATTCCCGAATTGAAGTCGATATCGCCGACCGCCAACGTTCCCTTGTGCTGGACGAACCTCGCTTGCTCCAAGCGGTGCGCAACGTCCTCGCCGCCGAAGGGATTCGCTCTGCCCAGGTCAGCCTGGCCGTGGTCGACGATCCGACCATGCACGAACTGAACCGGCAGTATCTCAACCATGATTATCCGACCGATGTGCTCAGCTTCGTTCTGGAGCGATCGGAGCACGCCCTGGAGGGAGAGATCATCGTCAGCGCCGACACGGCCATCGGCCAAGCCCAACGTTACGGATGGAGTCCGGCCAGCGAGTTGCTGCTCTATGTCGTCCATGGCGCCCTGCACCTCGCCGGCCACGACGACGCAAGCCCCGCCGATCGCCGGCGCATGCAGGAGCAAGAGCGGATCCACCTGGCAAGCTTCGGACTGAAGGTGCCCTATCGAGCCAGCGCGGCGCGCACGGGGAAATCGCAACCCAAGAAGGGCCGCCGGCCCAAAGGAACCCGCGCATGATGACTGACGGTCTGCCCCTGCTGCTGGCCACCGTCGGCCTCGCCATGACCTGCCTGGCGGCCATCGCCGCCAATTCCTTCGCCGAGTTCTCGCGCAGCGATCTGGAGGACATCTGCCGCCGCCGCAAATCCCCGCAGCGCCTGGGCCAAATCCTCCACGGCTACCGCAACGTGCGCCTGGCCGCCGAAACCCTGCAAGTGATGGGCACGGCCATTTTCATCGGCGCCGCCATGTTCTGGCTCCAACCGCAGGAGCCCCTCGCCTGGAACCGGATCCTGGCCAGCCTGGCCCTCGGCGCGCTGTTGCTGCTGGCCCTGGAAATCTGGGTCCCCTGGGCTATCGCCCGCCTCTGGGCCACCCCGCTCGTCTACTTCAGTTGGCCGATCTGGCGTTTGATCAGCCTCCCCCTGTCGCCCCTGGTCTTCGGCACGCGATTCTTCGACACGGTCTTGGTCCGACTCGCCGGACGAACCCCCAAGGCCCCCGACGAAGAATCCTTTGGCGAGGAGATCCGCACCATTGTCACCGAGGGGCACCGCGAAGGCCTCCTGGAAGAAGACGCACGCGAGATGATCGAAGGCGTCATCGAGCTGGGCGACGTGGACGTCTCGCAGATCATGACCCCGCGGACCGACATGGCCACCCTGCCCGTCTCCCGCTCCTGGGACGAGATGATCGAGTTCGCCATCCAGGCCGAACACACGCGGATCCCCGTCTACAACAAGACTCGCGACGACATCGTGGGCATGTTGCACATCAAGGATCTCTTGCCAGAGCTGGCAAAACCGCCGCAGGAACGGGCACAGCCCTGGTCCAAACTGTTGCGCGAACCCTATTTCGTTCCCGAGACCAAGCCGGTCGACCTCCTCTTGCAGGAATTCCAGCGCAATCGGCAGCACATCGCTGTGGTGCTCGACGAATACGGCGGCGTGTCCGGCCTGGTTAGTCTGGAAGACGTGCTGGAGGAAATCGTCGGCGAAATCGGCGACGAATACGACGAAGAACTGGTCGAGGGAATCCGGGACCAGGGAGACGGCGTGGCCGAGGTCTTCGGTCGCGTCCACATCGACGAGGTCAACGAGCGATTGAACCTCGACCTGCCCGAGGATGGCGATTTCGACACGATCGGCGGCTTTGTGTTCAGCGAGCTGGGACACGTGCCGGTGGTCGGTGAACAGATCGTCCGCGGCAACGTCCGCATTACCGTCGTGGAAGCCACCAACCGCCGTATCGAGCGGGTCCGGATCGAAGTCCTCCAGCCTCGCTCGAAGGATGCGGAGAAGTACGAACTCTGATTGCGGCAAGGAGCGATCAGCGGTCCACTATCGGCGGTCAGTCTTCAGCACTCACCAGTCCCCCCTTCCGCCTGTGTCCTCCGAAAAAGCCCTAGCCCTGGTGCTGCGAACGGTTGATTTCAGCGAGAGCAGCGTGGTCGTCACCCTGCTGACGCGGGAATTCGGCAAGATACGGGCTTTGGCGAAAGGAGCCCGGCGGCTCAAAAGCCCTTTCGAGTCTGCTCTTGACCTCCTAGCCCAGTGTCGAATAGTGTTCTTGCGCAAATCGTCCGATGCCCTCGACCTCTTGACCGAGGCCAAGCTGCAACGCTGCTTTCGGATCCCCGGTCGGGACCTATCCTGCTTGTACGCAGGCTATTACGTGGCCGAGCTGTTGGACGAGTTGACCGACGACTACGATCCGCATCCCGAATTGTTCGATCTGGCCGATGGCACGCTGCAGTCGCTCTCGGCCGGAGAAGCGGTCGCCCGGCGCGTGTTGCGTTTCGAGTTGGGCGCCCTCCGCCTGATCGGACAATTGCCCTCGTGGGATACGTGCGTCGAGTGTGGCGTCCGGGTCTCGCCGGGACCGCGCGTGGCCTTCGGCCAACTGGATGGCGGCGTGTTGTGCGGCGCGTGCCGAGCAGGCAAGCGGCAAGTGGCCTCGATCAACGGCCGAACCCTGCAGACTTTGATTCAATTGGCGGATCCGCACGGCCAGGGATGGCAGCGAATCCAGATCGATTCGCGCACCTACGGCGAGGTGCGCGGACTGATGAACCACTACATGTCGAACCTTTTGGGGCACAAGCCCCGTATGTACGATTACCTGGCGTCACTGTCCGGCTGACCAGCGTTCGTCTGGGAAAGCCGGTCCCCGAGCCGATCCGCGGCGATCGGCGATCATGCGCCACATCGGAATCCGTCGAGCAAGGACAAGGAAGTCCGCGATGCAGCAATCTCGCTGGAACACGATCGGCCTGATCGTCTACCTCGTGGCCTGGGCCGTCCCCGGTTGCCAGACGCCGTTCGTCTCGGCCGGCGGCGCGCCGTCTGCCGGCAACGGCCAACCCGACTACGAAACCTGGCTCTCGCGCAGTTCCAGCGGCCAGGTGCCTATCCGGCCGCAAGGCGAGACCTCGGCGGTCCAACCCGCCTCGGCCAATCTTCCCGCCGGCATGCCGGCCGGTGACTCCAGTGTGCAGAAATTGGGCACTTCCGTGGCCGACGCCGAGAAGTCCAAGAACCCGAAAAAGGACAACGAAGAGGAAGACGGCTTCGACTGGTCCGTGCTCGACCCCGCCAATATGTGGAAGAAACTCCAGTCCGCAACCGGCAACGGCCCGGACGAAAAACTGGCCGAATCCCTGTACCGGGAGGGCATGAACCTGTACCGGGAGAAGAAGTACGCCGACGCCGCCAAGAAATTCGCCGAGGCCGCCAATCGCTGGCCCGATTCCGTGCTCGAAGAGGACGCCCTCTTCTACCAGGCCGAAAGCTATTTCTTCGACGACCAGTACTCCAAGGCCCACGACACCTACGGCATCCTCTTCAAAAAACACGACAATTCCCGCTACTTGGATACCGCCTCCAGCCGGCAGTTCGCCATCGGTCGCTACTGGGAACAGTCGCACCGCGCCGAACCGCATTGGCCCGTCACGCCCAACTTCACCGATAAGACCCGGCCCTGGTTCGACACCCCGGGCAATGCGCTCAACGCCTACCTCAGCGTGCGTCTGAACGATCCGACCGGCCCTTTGGCCGACGACGCTCTGATGGCCACGGCCAATTACTACTTCGAAAACGGCCGTTACGAGGATGCCGCCATCCACTACGACATCATCCGCAAAGAGTATCCCAAGAGCGATTACCAGAAGGAATCGCACCTCCTGTCGCTGCAGAGCAAGCTCCGTGCCTACCAGGGGCCGTACTATGAGGGCAAGCCCCTGACCGAGGCCGACGACATTGCACGCCAGACCGTGCGCCAGTTCCGCGGTCAGTTGGGAACCGAGCAGTCACGGGTCCTGAAGACGATGGACGACATCCGCAACCAGAAAGCGGAACGCATCTATGCCCAGGGCCAATTCTACGAGATGAAGCGGCTCTACGGCTCGGCTCGCCTCTGCTACCAGGAAGTCCTGAAGGACTACCCCGACACGCAATTCGCCACCCAGGCCAAGGAACGCATCGAGGCCACCAAGGACTTGCCCGACAAGCCGCCGAACCACTTCAAGTGGCTCACCGATACCTTCGACAAGATCAAGTAGACGTTGCCGGAAGTGGCTCGCCGATGCCTCCCATACGATCCCGCAGGGCCCCCAAGGCTGAAATGAACGTTTTCGTGAACCGGCTGTGGTATCTCCTCGCGGCTTGGCCCCTGGCCATCGTCTGCGGCTGCGCCGGATATCAGATCGGCAATGCCGGCCTCTTCCCGAACCACATCGACACGGTCCACGTCCCCGTCTTCGAGTCGGTGAGCTTCCGCCGCAACCTCGGCGAGCGCCTGACCGAGGCCGTGGTCAAAGAAATCGAACTCCGCACGCCCTACAAGGTCGTCGGCCCGCAGCACGCCGACAGCATCCTCAGCGGCGAAATCTTTGGCGAGAACAAGCACGTAACGGTCACGGCCCCCACCGGCGAACCACGCCAGTCCGAAGTCAGTATGACGGTCAAGGTCCGTTGGACCGAACGCAACGGTAGTGTGCTCCGTGACGGAGCCCCCATCCCCTTGGATGTGGACACGGTCGACGTCTTGGGGACCGGCAAGGTCACGCCCGAGGTGGGGCAGTCGCTGACCACGGCCCAGCAAACCGCAATCCAGCGCATCGCCTCGCAGATCGTGTCCCTGATGGAGAATCCCTGGGGCCCGCCGTGATCGCCGATTCTCACGCGCCGGCGGGGCTCTCTGCACCCATGCTGCCGGTCGAACCACTCGCGTTCGCGCCGCGTTGCGTACCCGTCCGGATCGCCCCAAGGCCGTGTGCCCCAAGCCCCAGACGTAGTATACTGGGATCCATGCAAGCCGCCTGCGAATCCTCTCCTTCCGCGCCACGTCCCGCCCGCCGCTGGCAGATCCGCGGACAGACCCTGGACCTGGGGCGACTGCCGCTGCTGATGGGCGTGGTCAATGTCACGCCCGATAGCTTCTCCGACGGCGGACGATGGCTGGAACCGGCCGCGGCCGTGGATCACGCCCTGGCCCTGGCTGCGGCCGGAGCCGAGATCCTCGATCTCGGTGGCGAAAGCACCCGCCCCGGCTCGCAACCGGTCGACGTGCGCGAAGAGTTGCGCCGCGTGATGCCTGTGCTGGAACGGCTTGCCGGCCAAACCCAAGTACCCGTGTCGCTCGACACCTGCAAGGCCGCCGTGGCCCGCGAGGCGATCCAGGCCGGAGTACAGATCATCAACGATATTTCGGCGCTGACCCACGATCCGGCCATGCTCGATCTCGTGCTCTGCAGCGGCTGCGGCGTGTGCGCCATGCACATGCAGGGCACACCGCAAACCATGCAGCAGGCCCCGGCCTACGAAAACGTAGTAGACGAGGTGCTCCAGTACCTCGCCGCACGCCGCGATTGCCTGCTGCGCGCCGGGGTCGCGTCGCAGCGCATCGCGCTCGATCCGGGCATCGGTTTCGGCAAGTCCCTCGATCACAACCGACAACTGCTCCGCAACATGGCCCGATTCCATGCACTGGGGTGCCCGGTGCTCGTCGGCCCCTCGCGCAAACGGTTCATCGGCCAGGTGCTCGGCGATGCCCAGGCCGACCGCACCCCCGGTACAATCGGGGTGTGTTTGGCCCTGGCCCTGCAGGGCGTGCAGATCCTTCGCGTGCACGACGTGGCCGCGGTACGGCAGGCCCTGCAACTGTTCGACGCCAGCGCGGGCCTCGACTCACGCTGACCCTGCACCACAGACAGTCTTCCTCACCTGCACAAACAACCCGCCCTGCCGCGGTCGATCCGGCTGATCTACTGCGTGTCAGGTAAGTAATGTCGTAAGGCCGACCATCGGGAGGCCGGCCTTCCAGAGCCACGGCCCCGACTGCTACGACATTCCTTTCCTGACACCCAATGACACCCCCTGTTGAGGCCGCGTCTGACGGTTGTGCGGTCTCCTGCGCAGCCGCTCCGCCGGGAATTCCGGCCCAATGCACAAGACTCGCACAACCCGTTGGGCGTGCTTCCACAAGCCCCATGATTACCGCGCGGCGCAAGTCCATTCGCTACGCCACGCGACCTATCTTTGCCTGTGAATTGCTTGGGGCTCCGGGAAAGGCCTGTAGACGCAATGCTGCACGCCTTGACGCACGTTTGCCAGTCTTCGCACAGCGTATCAGTCCGACCGCCGGAAGTCCGGACAAGTCGGCTCATGCACGGCGCTAAGGGCCTATCCCAGAACCGTCCCAGCCACGTCGGGCGGTCCAGCGGGATCGAACTAACGGCAGGTCTTATTGCGTCCTGTATTACTTAGGGAACGAGGGCGACCGACGGGAGCCCGGTTTCCCGGGACGGAACGCTGCGAAGTGTTGCACAATCAACAACGGAATCAATAGGACCGGCTCTAAGACCTATTGGGCTCGGAACGCCCCACTGTGGCTGTCGCTCGTATGAACCACGAAGCCGACCACTCGCGCCAAGTCATTCATGTCGACAAGACGAAGTGCGTCAATTGCCACGCCTGCATCGCCGCCTGCCCGGTGAAGATCTGCAACGACGGTAGCGGCGACCACGTCAGCGTGAACGCGGACACGTGCATTGGCTGCGGCCGTTGTCTGGCCACGTGCTCGCACGGCGCCCGCTATTTCACCGATGACTTCGCCGCCTTCCTGCGCGACGTTGCCAAGCCGACCCCGATCGTGGCCGTGGTGGCCCCGTCGATCGTGGCCAACTTCTCCGACCAGTACCTGCAAGTCAATGGCTGGTTTCAAAGCCTGGGCGTTGAGGCCGTGTTCGACGTCAGTTTTGGCGCCGAACTCTGTGCCCAGAGCTACGCCGAATACATCTGTCGGCATCGTCCGCGACTCCTCATCAGCCAACCCTGTCCGGTCGTGGTGAACTACATCCAGACGCACCAGCCCGCACTGCTGGAGTACCTGGCGCCCGTCGACAGCCCGATGCTCCACACCTTGAAGATGATTCGCCGCTATTACCCCCAATTCGCCCGCCATCGCCTTGCCGTGCTCTCTCCCTGCCCGGCTAAGCGGCGCGAGTTCGACGAGACGGGCCTCGGAGACTACAACCTCACCTTCGCCTCGCTGCGCGACCACCTGAGCGCTACGAACACCTCGCTGGCGACCTTCCCGGCAGTGGATTACTTCACACCTTTGCCGGAACGCGCCGTGCTCTTCCCCACGCCCGGTGGTCTGCTGCGAACCCTGGAGAAATGGCTTCCCGAGATCCGCCATCAGGCGCGCGAGATCCACGGCAGTGACCGCGTATGCGCCTACCTGCAGACCCTGCCCGAGACCCTGGCCAAGTACCCGCGCAGCCTGCCGCAGATCGTGGACTGCCTGAATTGCGAACATGGTTGCAGCGGTGGTCCCGGCGCCGTAATCCGCGGCGAACCGCCGGACGAAGTCCAACACCGGATCGAAACCCGTTATCGGCAACTGCGCGAGCAGCGCGCCCGTCAGGCCTGCACCGCCGACCATGACGCCCAACGCTTCCTCGCCGACTTCCGCCAGGAAGGGCTCTACGACCGTGGCTATGTGGACCTCTCCCAACGAAGTCGCATCCACATCCCCACGGAGGAAGAGCAAACAGAGATCCTCCGGCGGATGCACAAGTATACGGACCAGGATCTCTACAACTGCTGCTCTTGCGGCTATGGCGCCTGCCGGCAAATGGCCATTGCCATCCACAACGGCCTCAACCGGCCCGAAAACTGCCATCACTACTTGTCCAAAGAGCGAGAACTGTACCAATCGCAGTTGTCCGAGTACCGCGATCGCCTGGAGGAACTCGTCGAACAACGCACGGCGGAACTGCGCGAAGAAATTCTCCAGCGGCGACGCGTGGAAAACGCGCTGTTCGACAGCGAGTGCAAGCTGAAAGACGTGCTCGAAGGTTCGCCCATCCCGCAGTTCGTCATCAACCGCGAGCACACCGTTACCTACTGGAACAAGGCCCTCGAACAGTTCAGCGGCATCTGCAGCGCCGAGATGATCGGCACGAACCACCACTGGAAAGCCTTCTACGGTCGCCAACGCCCCTGCCTCGCCGACCTGCTGGTAGAAAGCGATATCGCCACCATCCGCCAACTGTACGAAGGGCGATGGAAAAAGGCCGACTTGCTCGACGAGGCCTACGAGGGCATGGACTTTTTTCCCGCCTGCGCGCAGGAAGGCAAGTGGCTGCACTTCACCGCGGCCGTGATCCGCAACACGCGCGGCGAAATCGCAGGCGCGGTAGAGACCCTGCGCGATGTGACGCTGCAGAAGAGGGCGGAACAGGAACTCGCCCGCTCCCAGGAGGCCGCCGAAGCCGCCAACCGCAGCAAGAGCGAATTCCTGGCCAACATGAGCCACGAAATCCGCACCCCGCTGACCGCGATTCTGGGATACGCCGACCTCGTGCTGGAGGATCTTCGGCGCGTCGAAGACATCGAGGCCGTCAAGACCATCAAACGCAACGGCGAGCATCTCCTGTCGGTCATCAACGACATCCTCGATCTCTCCAAGGTCGAAGCCGGAATGCTCAGGCTCTGCCAGACCCCCTGTTCCCCACAAGCCGTCGTCAGCGAGGTCGTGTCGCTGATGCGCGTCCGCGCCGAGGCGAAGAATATCGCCCTGGAATCCGAGTTCGTCTACCCGCTTCCCGAGACGGTCGTCGTCGATGCCACACGCCTCCGCCAGATCCTCATCAACCTGGTCGGCAACGCCATCAAATTCACCGAAATCGGCAGCGTCCGCGTAAGGACCCGCCTCTTGCCCGCCACCGACGCCGGATCGCAACTCCAATTCGATGTCGCCGACACGGGAATCGGCATCACCGACCAACAGAAACTCCGCCTCTTCCAGCCCTTCTGCCAGGGCGACAGTTCGGTCAACCGCAAGTCCGGCGGAACCGGCTTGGGACTCGCCATCAGCCATCGACTGGCCGAAATCCTGGGAGGCCGAATTGAAGTCCGCAGCGCCGTGGGACAAGGCAGCACTTTCAGCCTGACCCTCAATGTGGGAGACCTGGCGCAAACCCCCATGCGCACTCGACCGCTCGTCCCCGCCCAGGCCCATCTGCCCGATCCCTCTGCAAACCCATCGCCGGAGAGCCTGGACTGCCGCATCCTTCTGGCCGAGGATGGACCGGACAACCAGCGCCTGATTTCCGCCGTGCTGAAAAAGGCGGGGGCAGAAGTGGTCGTCGCCGAGAATGGCGAGGTGGCCATCCACGAGATCTTGCCAACCCTCGCAGCGCCGGCGACGTTGGCCCCGGCTTCAAACCGCCCCTTCGACATCGTCCTGATGGACATGCAGATGCCACTCGTAGACGGCTACGAAGCCACGCGCCAACTCCGTGCCGCCGGCTATCGCGCGCCCATCATCGCCCTGACGGCGCATGCCATGATCGAAGACCGCCAGAAGTGCCTGGAAGCGGGCTGCGACGACTACATGTCCAAGCCCATCCAGCGCGACAGGCTCCTGGCGCTCGTGGCCCAGTATTGCCGGCAGCCGCAGATCTGATCCGCTTCGCCCCGGCCAAAGCTTCTCGCGGCCGCATGGCCTCTGGCGGTCCTCAGCCCGCAGTCTCCACTTTCATCCATCGCAGTGGGTCGCGTTCGGCGCGGCTGGCCCAGATCGTCAGTTCCGGAAACCGCGTGCCCACGCGCTCCGCCAACCGTTCCACAGCGAAGCGCTCGCTGGCGAAGTGCCCCGGCAATATCAAGGTCATTCCGCGCGCCTCGGCCTCCAAACACGTGTGAAAACGCGTCTCCCCCACCAGAAAACAGTCGCAGCCAACCTGGTCGGCCGTGCCCAGCAGATCGCCCGCCGCACCGCAGGCGATGCCCACGCTTCGCACCCGGCGCTCCGCCTCGCCCACGACCTGAAGATACTGCAGCCGCAAGAGGCCCGCCACGCGCCGCGCCAATGCCTGCAACGACGTCTCTTCTGCCAGCCATCCCCAGCGTCCCGTCCCCTGCCCCGCGTCGGCCGGCACCAGCGGTACCACTCCCCGCAAGCCAAGCCCTTCGGCCAGCCACTGATTGATCCCTTCCTGCGCCGAATCAAAGGCCGTGTGGGGACTGTAGACGGCGATCCGCGCGGCAATCAGCGCCAACAACATTCGGCCATCGGGCGATGCGCTCGTCACCCGCTTCAAAGCGTGAAACGGAAATGGATGGTGGCTGATGATCAGCTCCGCGCCGCCGTCGATGGCCTCCGCCACGCTGGCCGGCGTCACCGTCAGGCAGGCCATCGCCCGCTCGGCCTCCGCCGATCGATCCCCAATCAGCAGGCCGACGTTGTCCCACTCCGCCGCCAACCGCACGGGCGCCATCTGCTCCAGGAAATCGAGGATGGTCTCCAGCCGCATGCTCAGCGCTCCGCCGTGAAACGGTAGTTCAGAACCCGCGGGCCATTGATCTCTTCCGCCCGAATCCACAGCGTGCGTCCAATCAACGATTCGCCGTCCGGCAGTTGATACACGCGCACATCGCGGCCCGTCCCCAGACTCACCACGTCGGTCTTCTGCCGCTGCCGATTGGGCGCAAAGAGCTGACAACGAAAACTGACCTTCTCCGGAGTGTCGTTCACAAACCGCTGCTCCACCTCCAACTCGCCGCGCTGGTTCAACTGGGTGGAAGTCTCGATGAAAATATCGTCCAGGCCCACGTGAATCCGGCGGTAGACGCTGAACCGGTAGGGTCGATCGGCATGGATCTCGAAATCCAGACGTACAGCGTGGTATCCCCCTGTCGCGTCGGGCGGCAGAATGATCTGGAACGGCTGCCGCACCTCCTCGCCCCTAGCCAGCCGAAACGCCACTTGCCGCGGCTCGACGGTCCACATTTCGGGCATCACCAACTCCATCCGCCCCGCCACCCCCTGCGGAAAACTGTTCTTCAACAGCACGGCGTTCTCTTGCGGTTGGCCGTAGATGCTCGGAATCCGCTGCCGCTTCATCGCCACCGCCATGTTCCAACGCGCGGCCGCATCTTGCATGCCCGTGACAAAAGTGGGCATCGTCCCCACCGACAGCACCTGCGCCTGCTCACGCTTGCCGACCGTCAGACTGCGGCCCCAAAGGTCATACTGCCGGACATTCTCGCCAAAGTAGCCCACCTCTTCGCTCGGCTGCTTGTTCCAGACCACCATCACCGCGTCCTCGGATCGCGAGAAGACGTGATTCGTGCTGCCGCCGGGCAGTTCCAGCGAGCCCAGGTACGTCGCCCCACCCAACAACAACGCGGCGGTCCGCCAGGGCAGGAACAACTCCCCCAGCGAACCGTCGGCATTCATCAAACCGCGATCGTTGCTGAACGGTTCGGGCACGAAGATCCCTTCGGCCTGATGGATCTTGGCCGCCAGGATACACCGGATCAGATCGATCGTGCGCACGTCCAACGTGTAGCGCTGCTTGGACAACGGCTCCAACACCACCCAACGTTGAAACTTGTTGGCGGCCGTGGCGCGCAGATAAACGCCCATCTCCTCGGACGTCAGGGGCGGAGAGGCCGAGAGCGATACGATCTGCCACGGCGGTTTGCCCCGCCCCGGAGGCGGCAACCGATTCAGCCATCCCCAAGCCACGCTCAACTGCACGTCCCGGCCCAACCGGTTGAGCGTCGCTTGCACCGACTCCACGCGATCCAGCAACTGCGGATACCCCACGAAACTCGTGTCCTGGTCCTGCCCAAGCTGGCAATACCGCACCTGAAGCCGCGTCAGGATCGGCTCCAACGAACTGACCCAGGTCTCCGCCGGACCGCCAAACACGTCCGCCGCCGTCAAACCCTGTGCCGGACCGAAGTGCGCACGAACGTCCGCCGGCGGCTCCCACAGAATCCCGACCACCTCGATCCCCTGCATCCCCAAACGGTCCTGAAACGTCTGAAACTCCTGAATCTGCGACTCCGCTTCAGCTCCCGCAAACCACACCGGGTACTTCACCCAGCGGACCCCGGCGTGCAGCAAAATCGGGGCCAACCCCGGCAGGGAAAGGGGCTCCGCGCCGTGGGGCAACGACCAGCCAAACTCGCTCCCCAGGGGGCTCGCCATGGGCTCGATCACGGCCAAGGGCAGATCGCGCTGATACACCATGCTGTGAACGCCCTGGATCGTGGCCCGCACCCGATAGAATCCCGCCTCGGCGATCGGCGGACTCCACACCGCGTGCCCCAGTCGCCCCAGATCGTCGCGGTGTTTGCCCGTCGCCGGATCACGCGCCGCTTCCGTCTCCAAATGCTGCTGGTGCTTGGCCAGATGCCTCCCGAACGCGTCTTCCAACTCGAACACGACGCGCGGACGCTCCTCCGAAAATCCCGACGTGTGGCAGGTGACCTCGATCCGTTCGGAGCGCGCAAAGAGATTCGTCTTGCTGCCGCTGCTGAGCGTCATCCGCGGCAACCGGCCCAGCCATACATCGGTGAACGCCGCCGTGCCGTGAAGGTCCTCTCGCCGGCCAGGGTGAATCGGCTCCAGGTGCAGCCCAACCACCACCCACTGCGCCTCATCACTGCCGGGGCTGACCGGCCCCAGACGCACTTTGCGCCAGCCGTCGGTCGCCCCCAGCCGCGGCGATTCCACGACTTCCAAGGCTTGTTTCTTCTGATTCAGAAAGGTGATCGACAAAAACGCCTGATCGTACTTCAGGCCGTTGGTTTTGACGTAGGTCTCCAGCACGCAGCTAAACAACGGGCTGACCGGCGTGGGTGGACTGTACGCCGCGCCCCCTCCCCCATCCAAATCAATCAGCAAGTGACCTCCTCCGTGGGGATTCGACTCTTCCTCCATGCGAATCCCCACGTAGTGCGGAAAACCCGGACCGCGACGGCGCGTCCATTGGTCAGGCCATTGATCGTAGTTGCTGTCGTAGCTCGGATTGAAGTCGCAGTGAAAGATCTGCGTCGCCTCGGGATAGCGCTCCACCGTAGGCGCATTCCCGGCGATTGCTACAATCAGTATGGACAGCAAAGAATACATCATGGAAGGGTAATCCACGCGCAGGACCTGTGGAAACTATCGTCCATGCGAGTCCCTCGCTCGACCTTCCTCACACCGCACCGCACGACCCGGAGGACTTGCCCTTGCTACCGCTGCGTTTCGCCCTCGATCTGTCGCATTTTGCCCCTGGCCTGCGTAAATCGCTCCCCGCCGCCGCCGCCCTCGGCCTGCAAGCCGTGCAACTCGACGCGCGCGGCGAGATCACTCCCGCCCTCTCCACCACGGCTCTGCGGGAAGTGCGGAAATTGCTGGAAGATCTGAATTTGCGGGTCTCGGCCCTCACCTACCGTACACGCCGCGGCTACAGCGAACCCGAACGCATCGAGCCCCGGGTCGAAGGCACCAAGGCCGCCTTGGAGTTGGCCTACGCCCTGCGCGCCCCGGTCGTCATCAACCATCTGGGGCCGATCCCCGCCGAAACCGACAGTTCCCGCTGGAAACTGCTACTGGATGTGCTCGCCGATCTGGGGACCTTCGCTCAGCGAACCGGCGCCATGCTGGCGGCCGAGACCGGTGGCCAGAACGCCGCCGACCTGACCCGACTGCTGGCTACCCTGCCCGAAGGCACCCTGGCCGTCGCCTTCGATCCCGGCAGCCTGGCCCGGCACGGCTTTCCGGTCACCGAGGCCGTCGAAGCCTTGGCCCCGGCCATCGCCGCCGTACGCCTCACCGACGCCTCGCGCGGCTCCGGCTACCAACCGGGCGAGTACGTGCCGCTGGGCCGGGGATGCGTCGATCTGCCGGCGGTCCTCTCGATCCTGGAACGCGCCGATTATCGCGGCTACCTCACGCTCGGTGCACAAAACAGCAACGACCCGGCAGCCGATGTGCGCCAGGCCCTCGATTATCTCCGCCGCCTCTGAGCACGCGCCGGCGGTGCGGCCCCCTCGCTATTGCGTCTGAGGTAAGGACCGGCCGAAGAATCGTCTTCGTACTCATCTCGCTCCGCGAGATGTTTGTCCTCTCGCGGAGCAAGATGACTACAAGAGAAATCGGAAAGTTGTTCTTCGGCCGGTCCTGAGCAATGCCGTGAGGCCGACCATCGGGGGGCGGGCTTTCCGAGCCAACGGCCCCGACAGCTACGACATTCCTTCTCTGACATCCAATAAACGCGCGACTACTCGCGATTCGTCAACGGCTTCTCACGCGCCCCTTCCGCCTCGACGATCGGCCAACTGGCGCGCCAGGCATCGGCGTACGGACCGATCTTCTCCACCGGGATCGGCTGGAAGCCGAGTTTCAGCGCCGGCGACTCCGGCCGCAGCCGATAGTCGTCCTTGTCGGCGTCCACAAACAACGGATCGGCAATCACCGAGTGCCGATCCATACCCAGCGCCTGCCACGACTCCCAGTCGTCCATGCCCTGCGCCTCGTGCAAGCTCACGTCGTCCACCCACACGCTGCCCACGTCCTCCTGCACGTCGATCCGCACGACCATGGTCTTCATCTCGGGCTTGTAGTCCGCATCGCCCGGCGCGGGGAACTTGAAGATCACTTCCAGCGGCGTCCAATCCGCCGTCAGCTTGGCCGTGGTCTGCTTGGACCAGAAGTAGGCGTTGGCCACGTAGGACTGCGCCCCGCACGAGACCTTCATATCCGCGCGCGAGGCCTTCATGCGGCAGGTCAGCTTGTAGTACGCGCCGAGCTTGACGTCGATCTTCCCGCTCACCACGATCGGCCGGCGCGTAGCCCCCTTCGCGTCCTTGTCGCTGGCCGCGTCGATCCGCAATGCCGCCTGACCCGCGCCCGCTTGCTGCGTGTCGCGTTGCGCGTCGGCCCCCCTGGGCTTGATCTGCCAGTGCCACGGCTTGGGCATCTCCCCTGGCTGGCCTTCCTCGAAACCCGCATTGGCCACCAGGTTCGGCCCCACGGTGCCCTTGATCTGCGATTGCCCGGTCAGAATCGGCAGGCCGAAGTGCCACAGCAGGTTGTGGTCGCATTGGTTGTGGCTGAACGAGAAGCGATTCACGCGATAGGCTTTGGCCGCCGGATCGTGCCAGTACAGAATATTCCGCTGAAAGACGTTGCCCGACATGATCAACCCGTCGGGCAGCACCGCGTCGCGCGGATGCAGCCGCATGTTCCGCATGTTCTTCCACGCCAACTGATCGGCCACCGATTCATAGCCCTTGATCATGTCGGGAAAGTGATTGACCCAATGCCGGTGGGTCGGCGTCCAACCGTTGCACTCCACCTGCTGCAGCTTGCCGTCCACGAAGATGTTGTTCTCCACCAGGTTGTCGCGGCCGTTGTGCAGGTGGATCGGGCCGCGAATGCAGCGCGCCACAATATTCCCCACCACGTCTACTCCACCCGTGTTGTCGTCCAGGTACACGCCCCAGGCAAAGTGCGGCGAGACCCAGCGGTCGTTCTCCCGGCCGTAGCCCAGGCTGTCGTGGAAGAAGTTGTAGCGAATCTTGGTCCCGCGCGAAGAAATCCAGTCCCGGCCGCCCGTATACACCGCGCCCGTGTCCGACGTCTCCAGGTTCACGTGCCGGATGTGGTTGTATTCGATCTCCAGGTTATTGCCGCTGAACATGATGCCCATGCGCGGGCAGTCGTGGATCAAGTTGTGGGCGGCCCGGTTGCCCACGCCGCGTAGCGCCACGCCCACCCCCTGCTTATAGTACACGCCCGTGTGATGGATGTAGTTGTTCTCGGCGTAGTTCCCGGCCGGGGTGAGCGTCACCCGGTCTCCCCCGCCGATGCCCACCGCATTGCTGCCGATCTCGTAGATGTCGTTGCCCACCACCCCGTTGTGCGTGCCGCCGTCGATCGACACGCCCGAACCGCCGTAGTCGCCCACGTTGCGAATCGTGTTGCCGGCGATCAGGCACTCGCTGCTCTTCCGCATCACGATCGCCGTGCCCGCGCAGCACTCGAAGACGAACCCGCGGAAGGTGATCCACGCCGTCCCGTCCATCTCCAGGATGCCGCGCAGCGTCGGCGCGCAAACGACCTTGCCCTCCAGCGGCTCCGGCGGCCAGAAATACAGCGTGCCGGACTCCGTGTCCAGGTACCATTCCCCCGGCGCGTCCAGTTCCTCGCGCATCCCGCAAACGTAGTAACGGTCTCCGGGACGGATGGCGTACGAACAGTCTTTCTTCAGCGTGATGGTCCGCTGCGCACGATCGATCGACGCGATGCGCACGAGGTTGTTCCACCAGTTGTAGCGTGGGAAGACCATCACCTCACCGTCGTCCGGCCGGCTCCAGGTCCGCTCGTCCTCGGCCTTGTATTTCAAGGTCCGCTTGCTCTCGTCCGGCACGTCCTGATACATGGCGATCGACTTGCCGTCCGCATAGGCCCAGCCGCCGCCATAGGGGTTCTGAGGATCGTAGTTCGGCCACCGCGCCAGAGGCTGCCGCCGCCCAGCGAAAAGGAGCTGCCGAAACGCGATCTTCGCGAACCCCTGCTTGGCCACATCGGCCTTGAGCACCTGCCCCTCGTGCGGCACGAAACCCGTGATCGGCCGGCCGCCGATCACCACCGGCCGCTCCCCTTCATAGGCCCGGTAGACAATCGGCGCCTCCTTTGTGCCTGAATCACCCGCCCCCAGCTTCAACGTCTCGCTCAAGGCATAGACCCCGCCGCGCACCAGGACCGTCGCCCCTTGACCAGCCCCCCCGGCCGCCTTCTGCGTGCGAATCTCGTCGCGCGCCCGCTGCAGGCTGGCCAGCGGGCCGTCGCTCTTCTCCGCGTTGGGCGCAACCAGCCGGCCGCTCCAGGCATCATTGCCGTCGGGCGCCACATACAACGTCAGCGGTTCCGCCCCAACGCAGGTCGACATCCAGCACAACGCCACCACACCTATTGCACCACGCATCGCAATCTCCAGGGACTCGGCTATCCACAGTGGAAGACGATCCGCGCGCCGCCGGATATTCGCGCCCGGCGACGCGCACCATCCTCTCCCCGCGGGTTCCATGGTCTACTTCGCCAGTTCTCCAAACATCTCCAACAGCGCGTTGACGATCTTCACCGACGCTTGCACTTCCACCTTGTTCGTGCCCAGCCAGGTCTCGTACCCACCCAGCTTGTGCTGCTCCGGCGTGGGCAGATAACCATAGCCGCCGTTGGCCAACTCGATGGTGAAACTCGGCTTCAAGGGGCAGCGCGCCTTCAGTTCCAGACCGATTTCCGAGAACACCTCGAAGGGAATGGCCGAGATGCCCAAATCGCCGATCCGCACGGCCTGCAGCATCACGCGCACCGTGTCCGGCCCCTCCTGCTGCTGGATCGCCCTCTGCGCATAGTTCCGCTCGTGCGGAAACTGGTCGCGGCGTTCCGGCTCCGCCAGGACCTTCTTGGCATGGGCCAGTTGGGCCGGCGTTGGCTTGCGCACGCCCAATTCCAGCTCCCGCTGCCGCATGCCCAAGGGCACCCAGTCGTGCCACACAAGCTGCTTGTACTGCTGGCAAACAGCCTGGGCACACTCCTCGGCGACCTCGCGAATCCTCTCGTACGGTTTGCGCTTGGGACGCACAGTGGAATAGTCGTTGTTGTTGATATTGCCGCTGGTGCCGTTGCTCATCGCGGCCACAAAGGGCGGATCCTGCCGATCGCCGCCCAGCAACTCCTGCACGCGATCGGAGAACACCCCGAAGTAGTCGGCCGAGATGTGGTTCGGCCCCGTCCCGCCCACGTAGTGCAGCGAATAATTGGCCAGCAACCCCAGCGGTCGCCCCTCCGGCGTCTGCAAGGCGAAGAATGCGATCTGCGGATCGGTCGGCCCGGCCGGCTTCAGCAGATTCGGACTGTTACCCGGATTCATCTTCGCCTGGTCCGGCTCGCCGAACGGATTGAACAACTCGGTCCCCGGCTTCATCAGCCACCGCCGGCAGAACACCTGCCCCGGCACGTCCACCGTTCCCCAGGCGATCCGCGCCGGTTGCAGGTTGTAGATCGCGCAACGCACCCCGTCGGCAATCCGATGGGCGATGAACCGCTGGTACTCGCTGAATTCCTTCTCCGGCTGCAACGGATTCTTCCACCGCGCGCTGACCGACGAGTGCGTGTGCGTGCCGCTCATCAGCATCCGGTCGGCAGGCAAACCGGTGGCTTCCGTCACCTGCCGCTTGGCTTCGTCCAACACCTCGCGGCTGACGTAGATGTTGTCGGCCACAACGATTGCGATCCGCATCGTGCCGTCGTCCAACACAAAACACCGCGCGTGCAACTCATCGTGAACGTACTTGGCGGCCGGCGGCACGCCAAAGTTGCCCACCAAACCATCGCCCAACCAGGGCGTGATGTTGCTCGTCGCCACCCCGGCCCGAAAGGCCTTCTTCTCCGCCCCTTGGACCGCAAACGGCCCGAGCACGCTGGTCCCTAGGGCGACCACCAACACCACTCCCAAACCCCAGTGCAACATGGGGCAACACCGGCGGCAAACGCTACGATCGGACATGATTCTTCTCCGTCTGGGTGAGGACGGCAGGGGATCTCCCCATTTCACGGGCCCCAGCCCCCGTTGTCAACACGCCCGTACCATACTGCCGAAAGGTTTTGGGACCGGCTCTGTTGACCCTCAGATAAACAATGCAACCAGGGCGACCAACGGGAACCCGGTTTCGTGCAGCAAACGTCACCCTCACGTTGCATTACTATTCAGAGCACCGATAAGCGCCTCAATCTGGCAGAAAAGGCGGGCTTTGGTTGACATCGGCCACCCCCTTGACTATCGTGCGCTGTGTGGACAACCCACCCTCACTCACCCCACCCCTTTCCTGCGCCCCGAGGTCGCCCCATGCTCGTCTCCCCAGTATTGCGCATGTTGTCGATTCTCCTGATTCTGACGGCCACTGCGACCCAGGCTGCCTCTCCAAACGCCCCCAAGTCGCCAACCCCGGCCCACGCACTGCCCACGCCCGAGGCCTTCCTCGGATTCAAGCCCGGGGCCGACTACAAACTGGCCGGTTGGACCAAGATCGAGCAGTACTTCCGCCTTGCCGGCAAGACCTCGGATCGCGTGCGAATCGAAGACTTGGGACGCTCTTCCGACGGACGCCCCATGATCCTGGCGATCGTCTCCGCCGCCGAAACCCTCCGCGATCTGGAAAGACACCGCGCCAACCAGCACAAAATCGCCGACCCGCGTCTGCTGCCCGACAAGGCCCTCCTCCAACCCCTGGCCAATGAGAGCCAGATCGTGGTCCTGGTGAATTGCGGACTGCACTCCAACGAGTGCGTGTCCACCCAAACGTCAATGGAATTGCTCCACGAACTGGTCACCGGCGAGTCCGCGCGCGCCAAGGAGATCCGTCAACGAACCATCGTGCTCCTGGTCCCGTCCGCAAATCCCGACGGCACCGACATGATCGCCGACTGGTACTACCGCACCCTGGGCAAGCCCTGGGAAGGCGCCGAGATGCCCTGGCTCTACCACAAGTACTCGGGCCACGACAACAACCGCGACTGGTTCGCGCTGAACCTGCAGGAAACCCGGAACCTCAGCCGTGTGCTCTATCACCAGTGGTTCCCCACCATCGTCCTGGACCTGCACCAACAAGCGTCCCATAGCGTGCGCATGGCGTTGCCCCCCTACCACAACCCGATCAACCCCAACATCCCCACCCTCGTCAATCAGGCGCAATTGATCCTCGGCGGGCACATGGGCACCGAACTCTCGCGCCAAGGCAAGACCGGCGCGGCCTACAACGTGAACTACGATCTCTGGTACCACGGAGCTTTTCGCAGCAGCCCCAACCGCCACAACATGGTTGGCATCCTCACCGAGGCCGCCAGCACGCGCCTGGCAACCCCCGTGTTCATCCCCAAGTCCGACCTGAAGGGCGCATCGCGCGGCCTGCCCGAGTACGCCGAGGCCGTCAATTTCTCCGATCCCTGGCCCGGCGGTTGGTGGCGCATGCGCGACATCCTCGAATACCAGATGATCACCTCGCTGGCCCTGCTCTCCACGGCCGCGCGGCACCACGACCTGTTCCAATCCAACCTCGCCACCATGGCCAGCGAGGCCATCGAATTGGGCCGCAGCGAGCCCCCCTTCGCCTGGCTCGTTCCCGACGCGCAGCCCGATCGCGGCGCCGTCGTGCGCATGCTCCGCAGCCTGCACGGGGCGGGCATCGAGGTGCATCGAGCCGCCCAGGGCTTCCAGGCCGACGGCCGGAACTATTCCACCGGCACCTATATCCTCTACTGTGCCCAGCCCTACCGCCCGCACCTCATGGACATGATGGAGCGCCAGGAGTACCCGCATCGCACGGCCGCCAACGGCAAGCCCGAGACGCCCTACGACATTGCCGGTTGGACGCTGCCCCTGCAGATGGGCGTGCGCGTCGTGCCGGTGGCCTCCGGCTTCGAGGCCGCCGCGACCAAACTGGCGGCGATCGACCTGCCGGAAAGCCGGGTCAAAGCCGGCGACTCCGTGGCGGCGTACATGGTCGCCCCGGCCTCCAACGATGACTTCCGCCTCATGCACCGCCTGCACCGCAAGAAGATCGCCTTCTCCCTGGCGCGCCGCTCTCTGCCGCGCCCGGCAGTCTCTGCCGGGACCCTGGTCATTCCCTCCAGCCCGCTCTGGCAGGAAGCCCACAAGGAGCTTCTCGACGGCCTGGGCTTGACCTGCGTGGGCCTCACGGAGAAGGACCTCGCGGCGATCAAACCGGTCCTCCGGCCGGCACGCGCGCCGCGCGTCGCCCTCTACCAACCTTGGACCGCCAACATGGACGAAGGCTGGACGCGCCTGGTCCTGGAACAATTCGAGTTCCCCTACACGTCGCTGCACAACGCCGAAATCCGCGCCGGAAACCTCCGCGATCGCTTCGATTGCATCCTCCTGCCCTCGATCTCCGCATCGCAGATCCTCAACGGCCGCAACGAAGATGCCAGCGAACCGCAGTATACCGGCGGAATCGAAGAAGACGGCGCGCTCCGCCTGCAGGAATTCGTCCTGGCCGGCGGAAGCCTGGTCTGCATCGATGAGTCCTGCGGCCTGCCGCTAACGTACTTCAACGTCCCCGTGCGCAACGCCCTCATGGACGACAAGAACGGCAAGCGAGTGGATCGCGACCGCTTCTACTGCCCTGGATCGCTGTTGGGCGTCGTCCTCGATCCGACCCATCCGCTGTGCTGGGGCAAACCGTCGCGCGTGTCCGGCTATTTCGTCAACTCCCAGGCATTCGATCTGCTGGATGGCGATAGACGGGACTCGGCGCGTTCCAGCGCGCGCCGCTATCCGGCGCGCGTCGTCGCACGCTATGCGGATACGCTGCTGCTGGAAAGCGGTTACCTGCAAGGTGAACAGTTCCTGGCCGACAAGGCCGCCGTGGTCGATGTGACCTACGGACAGGGACACGTGGTCCTGTTCGGCTTCCGCGTCCAGCACCGCGCGCACACCTACGGCACATACCGCCTGCTGTTCAACGCCATCGAAAGCGGAGAACGCTGAACGCGAAACGCCCCCTCGACCGCCGACAACGCAAAGCCGAAAGGGTCAACCATGCCAATCTCTTCCCGTCTCTGGATCGGCCTGCTCCTCTCGTCGGCGCTGGCGGTCGCCCCGCTGGCCGCCCAAGATCAGAAACCGTCAGGTTTCAACGGGCTGGGCATGAGCCTGGGCACGCTTTCGCGCCTTTCCAACGCCCAGACCCGCTCCATCAGTCCGGAGAACTTCACCGGTGAAAAGGGAAGCGGCGGCATGGCCACCGAAGGCACCGGAGCCAAGGCCGCCCAGGACCTGGGCCAAGGCTGGAAGGTCTCCCCCTCCATCCACATCGAGCCGCAGAAAACGACCGTCCTGGCCGATATCACCGGCCCCGGCGCGATCCAGCAAATCTGGATGACGCCCACCGGCGACTGGCGAAAAAGCATCCTCCGCTTCTACTGGGACGATCAACAGCAGCCCTCCGTCGAGTGCCCGGTGGGCGATTTCTTCTGCTCCGGCTGGGGCAAGTACGCGCAACTCTCCTCGCTGGCCGTGTGCGTCAATCCCGGCAGCGCCTTCAACTCCTACTGGGAGATGCCCTTCCGCAAACGTTGCCGGATCACCATGACCAACATCGCCCCCCAGCGCATGACGCTCTACTATCAGATCAACTACACCTTGACCGAAGTGCCCGC
Source organism: uncultured Planctomycetales bacterium (assembly GCA_937889015.1). Taxonomy (GTDB): domain Bacteria; phylum Planctomycetota; class Planctomycetia; order Pirellulales; family Thermoguttaceae; genus CALARR01. The sequence continues at coordinate 53,657 of CALARR010000073.1, forward strand.
CGATGCCGCCTACTTCCACGCCCAGTTCCGCCGCGCCAATCCGCTGCCGGCCAAACAGGTCTACACCATCCTCGACGGCGTGAAGGGGCGCGGCCAGTTCGTGGGCACCTACCTGGCCTGGGGCGTTCACAACAATGGCTGGTGGGGTGAAGGAGAGATCAAGTTCTTCCTGGATGGCGACCGCGAATTCCCCACCATCTGTGGCACCGGCACCGAAGACTACTTCTGTGGTTCCTACAACTTCGAGAACAAGGAGCTCAAACAGTACCAGCCCTTCAGCACGCCCTATTCCGGCCTGCACCAGGTCATCAAACCCGACGGGCTCTACCAGTCACAGCAGCGCTTCGGCATGTATCGCTGGCACATCCCCGACCCCGTCCGCTTCCAACAGGACTTGCGCGTGACGATCCAGGCCCTGGGTTGGCGGCCCGGCCGCCAGTACCTGCCGCTGCAAGACGACATCGCCTCGGTGGCCTTCTGGTATCAGACGCTGCCCACAGCCCCCTTCCCGCCGCTGCCCGATGAGGCCGGCCTGGAAGTGAACTGATCGCGTTTCAAGAATGAGCGGCCCGCGCCACGGTGCCGGCGCACAGAAAATCGCGACTCAGCACTTGCCGTTGCCCTGTTCCAGGTCGCGGATCTTCTGCAAACGCCGCGCGTGCCGGCCACCCTCGAAGGCCGTGCGCAACCAGACTTCGACCAGCCGATCCACGATCCGGTCGCCCACGATCTCGCCCGGCAGGCACAGAACATTCAGATCGTTGTGCCGGCGGCTGACTTCGGCCGAGAGTTCGTCGTAGCACGGAGCGGCGCGCACGCCGGGAAACTTGTTGGCCACAATGCACATCCCCAGGCCGGTCCCGCAGATCAAGATGCCACGATCGGCCTCGCCGCTGCTGACCAGTCGCGCCACCTCCGCCGCGATGTCGGGATAATCGACTTCCTGCTGTTGCTGGCTGCCGACGTCAAAAACCTCCTGTCCCATCGTGCGGAGCATGTCCATCACGCGCGACCGCATCTCCACCCCACGATGATCGCTCCCGACCGCAATTCTCATCACAAGTCCCTTCTCTGGCCGGCAGCCGCAGTTCCTTGCCTGCCCTTGCGGCCGATCGCTTGTCGTCGTTTCCACTCGAAACACAAGTCTACCAACGGCAAGACGTGGCTGCAACGACAGCTCGCACGCGCGCACCGTCTGCACCCGTACGCAGGGTACGGCACGCGCCGCAAGAAGGAGTGCCACGCGGCATGGCTCGATCCGCCCAGCCCATTCGCCATGCCAAGATTAAGGACCTATCCCATAACCGTCCCAGCCAGGCTGGGCGGCCCAGCAGGACTGAGCTGCCGACAGGTTTTGGGACCGGCCCTAAGAACCGCTCCCAGAACCACCACGGCCGCGTCGGACGGCCCAGCGGGTTCGTACTGCCGGCAGGTTCAGCGATCAACTCGAACAGAGACCAGCCGCCAACGCATGCCGCCTCGCCCACGCCCGGAAAGCAGCTTCAACGGGGCGCGGCCTTGCGATGATTCTGCTGCTGGTACTTGGCTTCCCAGAAGGAATACTGCGGATCACCGGGGCGGAAAGTGAACACCGCGTCGGGCAAGACTTGCCCCTGATACCCCTTGGAGTGCACGCGGACCAGATAGATCCCATCGGCACGGCGCTCGATCTGCCAGGAGTTTCCGTCGCACCAGCTATCCAAGGTCATCATAGGCAGGCGGGAACCTCGTCTGCGGTTCCCCGAACGGGCAGGCTTCGCGCCAAACGCAAAGTGAACCGGCAGGAATGCGTGCGGCACTCGGCTGTCGTACCGAGGCAATTATATGCCATACCAAGGGGTTTCCGCACTACACAAACTCCACAAAAAATCGCCCTGCCACCACGCACCCCTCACTAGCGGGACTCCATTTTCAGCAAACGACGTTTCATGGCAACCCCGCCGGGTGCGGAGAATCGCCCCAACCGCCCGCTGGCCGGCACCACGCGGTGACAGGGAACCACCAGCGGAATGCGGTTCGCCGCCATACAGTTGCCCACGGCCCGCGCCGCCCCCACGGCCCCCACTTCCCGCGCCAACTGGCCGTAGCTCCGCGTCTGACCGTAGGGAATCGCCCGGCACGCTTCATACACGCTCCTCTGAAACGCGCTCCGCGTCTGCCAGTCCACCTCAACGTCTCGCAGATCGTCGGGCCTTCCGGCGGCGTAGTCGCCTATCCGCCGCACCAACGCCCGCGACCAGCGCGTGGACACTTGGCCATCCGCTCGCAGGCCCACCGCCCCAAGGGCTTGTTCTCGTGTCGCGTGCCCAAAACTCAATCGCTGCAAACGCCTGCCGCAGCCCACCAGCGCAATCCACCCCAGCGGGCTGAGAAAGGCCTCTGCGAACGGTTTCTCCGAATGGCGAGCTTCCATGACTTCTTGCGCCTCAAGGGAGTTATGCCGTGAGCCCGACCATTTCAGGCCGGTTTCCCAAGGCAACGGTCAAAAATACGCGCCCCCACCCCTCTCTGCCAATCCCCCCAAAAACCTCGCATTTCCAACGGCCCGCCGCCGCGCCCCGCGTGCGCCTTTGACAGTCGGGCCACAGCGGCCCTATACTAAGAACCTATCCCAGAACCATCCCCACGTCGGGCGGCCCGGCAAGACTGAACTGCCGACAAGGTTTTCGGACCGGTTCTCAGAACCTATCCCAGAACCATCCCAGCCACGTCGGGCGGCCCAGCGAGACTGAGCCACCGACAGGTTCCGGGACCGGTTCTCAGAACCTATCCCAGAATTGCCATGGTCAGGTCGGGCGGCCCAGCGGTACTGAGCCGCCGACTGGTTCCGGGACCGGTTCCATACACGTCCGCCAAGGGGATAAAGATCATCTACCCCTGTATCGCCAAGGACCCGCGCGACGTGCGGCAGTCTGCCCTTCTCTGCTTGAGAAGATCGCGGATCACAGGCTGAACCACACTTCCGATCACCCGAGGTCTGCATCCCACGCCCCCCCCTGCGGAACGAGCATTAAAAGGACCGGTTGAATGAACCGATACAGCGGACTGTGCGACGATTTCTACATCAACATGAATCTCAGTACGGAGATGGAACTCCCGACCAACCGCGAGACCATTCTCCATTTCTTCGAACGTATCCAAAAAACTTATCCCTCGATGCGCAACTTCTACGTCCGCGATCGAGGCGACTTCGTCCTCGAAGAAGACAAGGATCGCGGCACCTACCGCTGGTGTACCATCGAGCCCCGCCGGATCTGCTCGGGCATGGTCAATCCTGAATCGCTGGACCTGGCCATGCAGCAACACATGCTGGTGCTCGAATTGGCCCCCTACATGCTCTCGGTGAGCCCCCTGGACTGCGAAGCCCTCGACCTGCTCTTCGGCTTTGATTTTACCTACCGTGGCAACCACAACCAACTCGTGGCCGAGGCCTTGGGCGTCAGTCCCTCCATGGATCGCATGCACGAGATCCCAGGCGCCACGGTGATCAGCTATGAGCCCTCGCTCACGTTCGCCTTGGACGAAGAGTGCCGCCTCCAGTTCCGCATCAGTGTGGAAAACAGAACCAACGCCTACCACGTGCGCACCGGTGACTTCCCCGAAGAACAACTGAGCGTCTATGCCACCGCCCGGCAATACGGAAGCCTCGACCCCGACTCCAATTACACCGATACGCTCACCCGTTTGTCCAAAATCTGCCACGAGATGATCGATCGGCACGTGATCGAGAATGTGCTCCGCCCCCTGGCCCGAGCCATTGCCATGAAGTAGCGAGGCAGCGCCGCTCCAGACTTCTCTCCTGCAGCCCGTTTCGTGGGACTGCATACCGCCCCCTCACACGGATGCAACAACCCATCCACAAGGGCCACTCCTCTCGATCTTGCACGAAAAGCCGTAACTTGTGAATTGCACGAGCGTTACGACGAGCGATCCGCAAAAGCAACGCTTGGCGCCCCATGAAGGGCGTTGCGTGTTGCATCGGACGCGTGTGGTCTTCGCCCTGCGTCTGCCCCCTCTTTGATTTCCGTAACCGTCTGTGACCCTGGCGCATCCGTAGGACTATGAAGTGCGAAGACCTCCTAGCCGCCTTGAACGAGTACGTGGATGGCACGATCGATCCGGCCGTCTGCGAACGGTTCCAAGACCACTTGCAGGGCTGTAACCCCTGCCAGATCGTGGTCGACAACATCCGGCAGACAGTCACTCTGTACAAGGCCGGAGAGCCCTTCGACATCCCCATCGCCCTGCACGACCACCTGCGCGGAGTCTTGTGGGATCGATGGAAGCACAAGTTTCCCGCGGCGCCGCCCCGGGATGATTCTGCACAGGAGTCCCAATCGTGAGTGGAAAAGAACTAGCCTTTCTGGCGACCGTGATGGTGCTCTGGTTCGCTTTGAACCGCTGGATCCTGCCCTATTTCGGGGTAAATACCTGTATGTCCGGCTGTTGCCCCCTGAATCCACCCGCAACGGCCAGCGACCAACCTGCGTGCCAATCGGCCCAACAGCCGCTTCCCGTTTCCCAACCTACTAAAACTGAGCAATAGGGACACTTCCATGACCGTCGAGCAAGGATTGCGCATGGTAGCGGGCATGGTGGTTCTGACCAGCGTCTCGGCCGCCGTTTGGCTCCACCCCGCCTGGCTCATCTTGACCGCCTTCGTGGGGCTAAACCTGCTCCAGTCGGCTTTCACGAACTGGTGCCCCATGGTATGGTTGCTGACGCGACTAGGGCTGCGCCCTTGCCTGCCCTCGTAGAGTTGTGTGCGCCTGGTCGCCCTCTGTCTGGCACTCGGTTCGGTCCCAGGAGTCCTCCGCGATGCACTATCCCTGGTGG
>CALARR010000074.1 GCA_937889015.1 uncultured Planctomycetales bacterium
TGGGTGTGCCGATTAAGCCGGCCGCGAACATCGACGCGCCGGGGATCGTGCCTGGCACACGGCCGGCTGCCGATGACGACCCGTCGTTGGCAGACCTGGACAATCCATTGCCGATGGACGGCGACGGCTGGAACGAAGGCGAGTAAGTGCGGCGGGAGGTCCGCCGAAAATGAGTGCGAAACGGAGGTGGATGCCATGAGCGAAAGAACCGTGATGGGGCAGTCGGAGGCCTTCAAGCGATTGGGAAGGCGGGTCTGGCTGTGGTGGAATCTGATCATAGAGCGGGCTGAGGCTTCGGGACTGACCGAAGACCAGGTGCGGAAATTCGTCAACGGCGGCGGCCTGTTCGCCGATGACGCGACTCGTCGGACGTTGGCGGTCAGCTTGGGCTTCGACTGGGAAGCGGCGGCCGATTTCTTCGCCGAGATCGCGCCGATCATCATCGAAATGTTTGCGGCTTGCGGGTAGGCGTGAAGGCGTGCGTGGCTGTCTCTGTCTAAGGTCCGTTCGACCTTGAGGCGGCCAACCTCCGTTGCCCGGCCCCTGTGGCACCGGCAGGGGCCGGGTGCGGAGATCAAAACAACAACAACGGAGGTCGAGGTTATGCGAGCGAAGGCGAAGAGGATCTTGGTGGGGAGTGCGGTGGTGGCGGCCCTGGTGTCGCTGCTGCCGGTGCTGGGAATCTCCCAGGAACGCGAGATCGGCAGACCGAGGGCGTCGATCACGGCCAGCCAGGAAACAGTGAGCAAGGGAGCCACGGTCACCATCACGTGGCAGGGGAGCAACGGCACGGCCACGCTGAACGACGAGGCGGTGGGCCTGACCGGCACGCGTGAAGTCACCGTCAGTGAGGCGACCACGTACACGCTGAAAGTCACCGGCCGTCGTCGCGCGGCCCAGGACAGCGTGACCATCGAAATTGCTGCCGATCCAGTCGATCCTGTTGATCCAGTCCCTGAGCCGGAGCCGGTGGAGGGCTTCTCGCTCTCGGCGGTAGGGCTGGGCTCGTTGTTCGGGGCCGATGACACGCTGAGCGCCGCGGCCCGCGATCACGAGCTGGGGGCCTTCTTGGCGACCCAGAACGGTACGTGGTTGATCGTGGCGGATGAGGTCCTGGCCTCGCCACACGCTGCCGCTCTCGACAAATGGGCCGCGACTTTGGCGGCCAGCAGCAAGAGCAAGCCGGCCGTGATTTGGCACAATCAGGGGCAAGTGCTGGGCATCGACGAACTGACCGGCAAGACGAAGGCCGACATCCTGGCGATGGCCAAGGCCCACGTGCCGGCGACTCGGTCCAGTGTGGTGATCCGCGGCGCGGTCCGCCAGCTCGGTCTGCTGCCGCCCAAGCGTGGCGCAGCCCCCTATGCCGGCCCAAGCGTCTCGGCCCTGCTCAAGCCGATCGCCGCCAAGGATTGTCCGAGCGTGGACCTGTCCAGCCAGGTGCTGTATTACAAGAATCAGGCCGGCGGAACTTGTGTTTCGCAGGCCTTCGCAGGGGCCTTGGAGGCGGCCAACTATTGCCTCTACGGCCGAGCGAACGCCCCGGAGTTGAGCCCGTACTTCCTGGCGAACCTTGTCAGCGGGTACAACGGGGCCTATGCGGCCGACGTGGCGAAGACCGTTCAACAGTACGGCTGCCTGCCGGCAGGCGACGTGCAGGCCTATGGACGGCTGCCGGCCAACTGGCGGACCAAGGCGGCCAACTACCGTGCCGTGGCCGTGTACGGGCCGCCAGACTCGGATTCGCCCGGGTATCTGCGGGCTGCCTTGAATCGCGGCTTCATCGCCTGTGCGGGGATCTCTGTGGGTTCCGGGTTCGATCCGGATCGCAACGGCTACATCAGCTACGCCCGCGGGGCAGGTCGGTACGTGAACCACGAGATCCGCGTGGTGGGCTGGAACCAGGAGTCGCAATTGTTCCTGATCCAGAACAGTTGGGGCAAGAGCTGGGGGATCAACGGGTTTGCCTGGCTGGACGAGAAGTTCTTCGAGGCCGATGGGGATATGTGGGTAGTGGTGGCCACGGTCGCCAGTCCGACCTACGAGTTCTATCAGCCGGAAGAAGCCAAGCCAGCCCAGACGATCGCCAAGCCTCACGGAAACACCGTGACGCTCACGGTCCCCGTGGAGGCGATCGTCACCGATCCGGCCTTGCACGAGCCCCGGCGTTCGCCATGTGCCAACGGCCAGTGTCCGACCTATGGCACAGGAAGCCGATTGCTGTTTCGCAGTCGGTAACCTGAGGGGTGATGGGAGAGGGTGGACTTATGAAGCACGTCGTCATGCGGTACAGCGAGGCCCGCCCTTTGCTCGCCGATGGCGACGTGCTTTTGTTTCGCTCCCGCGGTTGGATTTGGAGTCTGATAGCCGTGGCCGGTCGCTCCCACTACACGCACGCGGCGATGGTGGGACGCTGGCGGCGGCGGGTGATGTGCGTCGAGATGACCGGCGGTGGCGGCCGCGCTCAATCGCTGTCGAACCTTGTGGAGCGGTGGCCAGGAACAATCGACGTGTACCGGACCAGAGAGATTCCGGTTGTCAAGCGGTTGCGGGCCGTGGATTACATGATTGACGTGACGGCGCGGCCCTATGGACGGTGGAACTTGCTTCGCGCATCCCTGCTGCACCTGCCTGTAGTGCGATGCTTTGCGAACCCCTCGCTCGACGACGCCGAAGACGATCGTCGGCCCATGTTCTGCTCGCAGGCGATCGCGTCGGCGTACCGATCGGTCGGCTTCGACCTGGTGCCGAATCTCTGCGATCGGCTGACCGAGCCGGGCGACCTGGCTCGAAGCGCGTTGCTTGAGTATCAATTCACGCTGATCTGACATGCGAGAACCAGCCAAAATGACCCGATTCGCCATCGCCTTCTTATCGTGCCTGCTGCCAGCGATCCTCTGCGCCTCTGCCTTGCCCCAGACGACGAACACGCACGCGCAGCACGAAGGTTTGAGCGATCCGGTGGCGAAGCTCGACCAGCAACCTTGGGTGTCGCCAACGTCCACGCTGGCAGCGACCACAGTGGTGTCGAGTCTGTTGGTATGGCTGGTGACGAAGCACATGCCGGCTGTGGACCGGCGGCACGCCAAGGACTTGGGCGAGGCCAGGGACGCCTTTTCAGCGACACTCGATCGGATCTGCGACCGCGAGGCCGAACGGGACAAGCGGCACTACGAGGCGATGGCCAATGTCACCGACGCCCTGGGGGCGTTGCGAGTGTACTGCGCCGGCAGATCGCAGAATGAGAGGTAACGCGATTCCAACCTACTACGCACGCGGTAACGACGCCTTGCGGCCAATTTGTGGAACACGGCCGCCGACGGAGAACGCCGCCACGGCCATCGACCTGGGGCGGCGTGATTGGTGATTGAAACGAACGGGGGACACGCGATGCTAGGCCGAAACTACCGATTTACGCTCCTGAACTCCTGTGGCCAGACGTTGGCGCAGAACTCCGTCACTGTCCAGGCACGACGATGGAAATGGGGGCCGGCAGGTGCTCGCCTTGACGAGACGGACGAGGCCCAGGCGTACATCATGGACGCCGCCG
>CALARR010000075.1 GCA_937889015.1 uncultured Planctomycetales bacterium
AACATCACCACCGAAGGCGTGCGCCCAGATCGCTTCTTCTTCTTCGAAATACCGTCCCAAGGTGAAGGAAGCGGTTCCATCATCACCCGCGAGGGGCACATCCTCACCAATCATCATGTGGTCGAGGGAGCCCGGCAGATCCAGGTCAACCTGTTCGACGGAAAGACCTACGACGCCCGGATGGTCGGCGCCGATCCCTTCAGTGATGTGGCCGTACTGAAGATCGACGCGCCCAGCGAATCGCTCTACCCCGTCACCTTCGGCGAGTCGAGCAACTTGCGCGTAGGCCAGAAGGTCTTTGCCATCGGCAACCCTTTCGGCTTTGAACGCACGTTGTCCACCGGCATCATCTCCAGTTTGAATCGCACGATGCCTGGCCGTAGTCGTATCCGCACCATCAAGCAGATCATCCAGATCGATGCAGCGATCAATCCAGGTAACTCGGGCGGTCCTTTGCTGGACAGCCACGGCCGCATGATCGGCATGAACTGGGCTATCGCCAGCAAGACCGGCGAGAGTGCCGGCGTGGGTTTTGCCATCCCGGTGAACACGATCGCCCGAGTCGTGCCGCAACTCATTAGCAAGGGGCGCGTGATCCGGGCCGACATGGGCGTGGCCAAAGTCTACCAGACCGATCGCGGTCTTCTGGTTGCTCAACTCCTGCCCAACGGCCCGGCCGAGAAGGCCGGCCTGCGCGGCCCGCGCGTCACGCAACGCGGGCCGCTGGTCTATGTCGATCGTTCTGCCGCTGACCTGATCATCGCCGTCGACAATCAACCCGTGAAGACGGCCGATGACTTCCTTACCATCGTAGAGAGCAAGGAGCCGGGCCAACAGGTGCTCCTGACGGTGGTGCGCGAGGGGCGCAAGTTCAATTTCACGGTGACGCTGGGCGCCAGCGAATAGCCTCATCCAACCATTTGCATGGCCAGCGATTCCAATGCCTCGACCGGAGCCCGTCTCGACAGCCGCTCCGGCGCGATTCGGCAATCGTCCTGGAAACCGACGCTTGGAGCGGTCTGGCTGCTTGTGCCCGCCCTACTGACCTTGCTCTACGTCAGCACGTTGGTCCAATACCCGCTCGACTTCTGGAACCATCTCTGCGTGGGACGCCTGATCTGGCAGGACGGTGCAATCCCCCGTTCCAACCCGCTGACCTATACGCTCCCCGGCCAAGCGGTCGTCTACCAGAACTGGCTGGTCGAACTGGCCGTCTATGGTCTCTACCGGCTGGGCGGCTATGCCTTGAGCCAGTTTGCGATCGCCGCCTGCTATGCGGCAGCCATCGGCGTGGCCACCTGGCACGCTTGGCTCCGTGGCCGCAATCCACGTGTAGCGGCAGGCTTGGCCATGGTGACAATCGCGTTGGCCGTCTCTAACTTCGGCGTGCGCCCGCAAGCCTTGTCGGTCCTCCTGTTTGCCGTCGAATTGCTGGTCCTCTGGCAATGGCCGGCCCGTTGGAGGACCGTCGCCGTGGTGGGGCTGGTCGAGTTGGTTTGGACCAATGTTCACGGCGCCTTTCCGCTGGGAATCGTCTTGCCCGGCGTCTTCCTCGCCGCCAGCCTGGCAACGCAGTGCCGCCAGCGCGGGCTGCGAAGTCTCCTGTCTTCGCTGGAGGTGCAAGTCTACGCCGCCGCCGTCCTCGCCGCCGTGCTCTTGGCCTTCGCCAATCCCACGCCTGGCAAGACCTTGGACTACGTGCTGGGGGTGGCCTCGCGCGCCTCGCAACGGCAAATCGGCGAATGGCAATCCACGGCCACGCTCGGCTATACGGCAGTGGCCTTCTTCGCTTCGCTCCCCTTGGCCGCGGTCATGGCCTGGGTTCGGCGTCAGCGTCTGCAGGCCGTTGAGTGGTTATTGCTGGTCACCTTTGCCGGCCTGGGGATCACGGCCCAGCGCATGGTCGTTTGGTGGGCCCTGGTGCTCCCCCCGCTGCTCGCTCCGCACTTGGCCGCTTGGGTTCAAGACTGGCGTCAGCGTCGCGGTCTTGCCCCGGCTCAGCCCGAAGAGCGGTCGACGCTCAATCTCGTCATGCTCTGTGTGCTCGTGGCGATGGCCCTGATGTCTACCCCCTGGACGCGGTTCTACAACCCGCTGCTCCCAGCCAGCAAGCGACTTGCCCATTCCAACGACGAACCGCGGCAGGTGGTGGCAATCCTGGCCGAGCGGCAGTTCCAGGGGCGCGTGTTTCAGCCGCTGGAATGGGGCTCGTATCTGGCGTGGCACCTGGCCCCGCACGTCCAGGTGTTCATCGACGCCTGGGTCGATTTCTATCCCGACGAGGTCTGGAGCGACTACCAGCGAATCGGCAACGCGCAGCCCGGCTGGGAGGAATCGCTGCTGCGTTACGACGTGCAGATGGTGGCCTGGAACCAGCGTCTGAAGACCGATCTGCCGCAGGCCCTGGCCTCATCGCCGCGCTGGCAAAAGCTGCACGAGGACGACCTGTGCGTCATCTTCGTCCGCCGCGAAGGGCATCCCCAGGGCAACCGTTGACGGGGCTATTGCGTCTCAGGTAAGTAATGCCGTCAGGCCGACCATCGGGAGGCCGGTTTTCCCGGGCAACGGCCGGGACAGCCACGACATTCCTTTTCTGACACCCAATAAGGACCTATCCCAGAACCGCCCCAGCCAGGCCGGGCGGCCCAGCAGGACTGAGCTGCCGACAGGTTTTGGGACCGGCCCTAAGCTCCCTTCATCGCTACAGCGCGCTTTTCAGTGCAATCCTGATGCTCCCGTAGACAGACACGTCCGGCAGATCCAGACGCAGCCGGCCATCCGGGAGAAATCGTGCCGGCACCGGCCTGGCCGATCCGTGCGCAGCAGGGCCTTGCCCCTCGGCTAGGACGATCACGACCGACTCCGGCACCAGAGTCCTGCCCGGCGGCGGATGGATCGCCACCTGCACTTGCTGGGCCGGTCGAAGCTCATCGCGGACCAGATCCAAATCGTAGTTCACCACGTCCAGCACGACAGCCGAGTCCTGATCGCGGAAGCAATAGCATCCGACCCGCGTCGAGGCGTTGGTCTCCAGCCGCGGTCGGTTGTCCAACGCTGCGAGCACGACCCGAAGCATCTCCTCGCGATTCTTGGTCCGTTCGCCCGAGCCCACATCCTCGTAGAAGCCCCGCCCAAGTGCCGACAGCGACTGGACGGCCCCAGTGGACCACGAAGCCAGGCGTGCCGCCAGCGATGCGTCCTCCGCGCGACGACGAAGAAACTGTTCCGGCCCGTATCTGGTGCCGGCAGGGCCCGAGAGAAGCAATCGGCCGCCGGTCTCGACAAAGCGTTTCAGGGCCGCAATGGCCGAGTCGCTCAGACACGCCGCGCTGGGCAGAATCAATGCCCGATAGCGATCCAACGGCCGCTCGTCAGCCAGTTGCAGGTCGGTCAGCACATCCCATTGCACGTGCAACTCGGTGAGTGCCTGGGCCCAACCCAGATAGTCGTACAGGGCTGGCTCCGGGTCGAGCGAAAAGACCGATACATTGCCCAGCAGGGTGTCGCCGGGAAAGACCAGTCCCACTTCGGACCAGGGCCTTCGGCGGCCGTAGTCTTCTGCGCGGCTCTTGATGAACGAGTTGATCCACGCCGCACTCTCATCCGTTCCCGGCGAGTAGCCCTTCAAGTACTGGTGGCCATAGTCCAGCACGCCGCAATTGGCCAGGCAGTCAAACGCCATCACGCGGTGCAGATTCTCGTGCCGTGCCCCGCTCAGTTCCTGCGGAACATAGACCGAGGGCCAGCAATAACCCACGCGGCTCAGGGCCGCTCCCAGACGCACCACGCCTCCCAGGCGTCCCCGCGGCGGCAAACCGGTCGGTACGCGGATCGGCCCATACGGCACGGCCGCATGATGCTCGAAATGGGCCAGGTCCAAAGCCCCTGCCGCGTGTGTGGCCCCAGGGAACAGGGGAATCGTGTTGCCCGCGACGATCACCTCTTCGCCCTGTCGGCGGCTCTCGCTTTTGCAGAAGGCGTACAACTGCCGGAAGAGCCCCACGCTGTCGGCCAACTTCGAACAGACGAACAGGTTCCACACCGGATCGGTGTGCCAGCGGCGGTCTCGCCACGCAACCGCGGCCGGCCGTTTCCCACGTTCCGCTGCCAGGTACTGCCGCAGGTCAAAGGCGTCGGGATCCTCGACCCCAGCCGCGCGCGCCTCTTCCGGATGCGCCCGAAGAAAACGGCGGAACTTCTCCAGACTCCAGGGGCCAAAGGCCTGTTGGGCCGGGTACAACACCTCGTTGTCGAAGTAGTTGTCGAAGTGCAGGAAGGCCGGGCGCAACGTCAGCATCAAACCCACGCCAGCCTGGAAATCCGCCAACAGGAACGGGTTGGAATGATCGTACGAGCAGATGCGGCCCAGACTTCCCTCGGCTTCGGCCGGGACCGGGTCGGGGCCGCTCCGCAAGAACTCCTCGATGTGCAGTTCCCGCGACGTCTCGTCCGAGACCCGCACACCGGAGTACGTCCAGCGATCTCGCACCCCGTCCAGCGTATGCTGGGCCAGGTCGTAGACGGTCTTCGGCCGTGTTCCATCCGGCAGTCGCCAGGGCGGGAGGCCAAAGCCCCGATAGTTCTTCAGCCGCAGCGGGTCTTCGTCCCGGTAGAAGGCGTCTTTGCCGAACCACATCAGCCGGCCCGGCTCGTGCCGATAGAACCGCAGTTCCCACTGGCTCCGCAACAGGCGTCCCTCGTCCGAGATCAGGGCCACGAACTCGCCATGCTCGCCCGCATCGAAATAGAAAACGTTCTTCAGCCCCTGATTCCGAAATCGCTCGACGTAGCGAATAGCGTCGTACTGCCCCAACCGTTCTACCTGGTGCTGGATCCACCAGGCACCGTACCAACCCGTGGCCCAGGCCCCGCGCTCGGCCATCATGCTCTGATCCCAGGCCGGGCCCGTCTTGCTCCCGCTGTGCGAGAGCAGCGTGTGATAGCGGCACGCCCAGCGCGGCACGGCCGGCACAGCCTCCGGGCCGTCGGCGCCCCACGCTACGGTCACCAGCACGGCCAGGTGAAATTGCATGCCGCTGCCTCAAACCGTCGCAGCCCCCAACAACGCGTCCACCGCGGCCCCGACATCGGCCTGGGCCATCAGGCTCTCGCCGACCAGCATCGCCTGGACCCCGCCCGTCTGCAGACGCAGCGCATCCTGCCGCGTGCGAATCCCGCTCTCGCCGACCACCAGGCGATCGGCCGGAATCTGCCGCCGCAAACGCAGCGTGTGCTCCAGATCGACCTCGAAGGTCCGCAGATCGCGATTGTTGACGCCGATCAACTCTGCGCCGATCGCCAGCACGCGTGCCAGGTTGGCCGGGTCGTAGAGTTCCACCAGGGCCGTCATGCCCAGGCGGCGAATGGCCGCATGCAGCCCGGCCAAGGCATCGTCGTCCAGGCATTCGGCGATCAGCAACACGGCGTCGGCCCCAGCCGCGCGTGCCTCCCACACCTGGTACTCGTCCAGGATGAAATCCTTGCGCAGCACCGGCACGCCGACGGCCTGGCGCACGGCCGTGAGATACTCCAGCCGCCCCTGGAAATAGGGCTCATCGGTGAGCACGCTGATGCACGCCGTCCCATGCGCCTCATACGTCTTGGCGATCGCCACCGGATCGAAGTCGGCCCGGATCAGCCCTTTCGAAGGGCTGGCCTTCTTCACCTCGGCGATCAAGCGGATGGCTGGCCCGCGCAGGGCCTCCAAGAAATTCCGCGGCGGCAAAGCCGCTGCCGCCTGGGCCTGCAATTCCGCCACACAGCGTTGCCTCTTGCGCTGTGCGATCTCTTCCCGCTTGGTCGCAACGATTTGGTCCAGGATCGTAGACATGCGGCTGCGATGTGCAATGTGCGATGTAGGAGTTACGATCTACCGCCCCTGCCAAGCTGATAGCTGATAGCTGATAGCTGATAGCTGATAGCTGATAGCTGATAGCCGACCGCTCTAATGCTTAAAATGCCGCCGGCCGGTGAAGATCATGGCCATCCGGTGCTGATTGCAGGCGGCGATCACGTCGCCATCATTCTTCGAACCGCCCGGCTGGATGATCGCCTCCACGCCCGCCGCCGCCGCGCGCTCGATCGAATCCGGGAAGGGGAAGAAGGCGTCGGACCCCAACACGGAGCCGGGCGCGCGGTCCCCCGCCTTCTTGATCGAAATCTCCACCGAGTCCACGCGGCTCATCTGCCCCGCCCCGGCGCCCAACAGCATCCGCTCCTTGCACAGCACGATCGCATTCGACTTCACGTGCCGCACCATCTCCCAGGCGAACCGCAGGTCGGGCCAGTGCCGCGCGCTGGGCTGGACTTCGGTCACCACCTTCCACTCTTGCTCCGGATCGGCCAGCACGTCGGCCTCCTGCACCAACGCCCCACCCTCGATCGGCCGGCAGGCCAGGTACGCTGCGCCGCGCGCCAAGGGGCCCACGGCCATCAACCGCACGTTGACCTTCCACTTGGGACGCGTGGTCAGCAGTTCCAGGGCCTGCGGCTCGAAATCCGGCGCGGCAATCGCCTCGACGAACAGGTTCGGCGCGCACAGCACTTCGGCCGTGGCAGCATCCACGACCCGGTTCAACCCGATCACCGAGCCGAACGCACTCAGCGGATCGCCGGCCAT
>CALARR010000076.1 GCA_937889015.1 uncultured Planctomycetales bacterium
TTCCCGGGCAACGGCCGGGACAGCCACGACATTCCTTTTCTGACACCCAATAATCCCTCCTCCTACATGTGTTCCGTGCGCGCGATGATCTCTTCTTGCATGTCGGGCGTGAGGTTCACGAAGAACTCGCTGAAGCCGGCTACGCGCACCACCAGGTCGCGATACTGTTGCGGGTCCTTTTGGGCGGCGCGTAGAGTCTCGGTGCTGACCACGTTGATCTGCAACTCCTGCGCCCCGTTGGCGAAGTACACGTTCAACATCGCGCGGAGCTTGGCCCGCTGCGAATCGTCGGCGATCATGCCCGCGTGGAAGCGGATATTGGCCTGATAGCCGCACTGCCAGCTCCGGCTGGAGTTCAGCTTGCACACCGAGTTGAGCACGGCCGTGGGCCCGTTGCGCTCGCAGCCCATCGAGGCCGCCACGGAACTGGCCAAGGGGGTGCCGGCCAGCCGTCCGTCGGGCGTGGCCGGCGTGACTCGCCCGGTCTTGACCGCGCTGCTCCGCACCACGTGCGAATTGCCGAAGGGCGTGCCATCGCGCGGATCGCGGCAGATCTCCTTGACCGGCTCGTCACGCAGGCGTTCGACGAGGCGCAGGATGTCGTCCAGTCGCGGGTCATCGTTGCCGTGCTTGGGGGCCGCCTGGAGCCGGGCACGCAAACGATCGTGCCCCTGGAAGTTGGCCGCGCAGGCCTGGGCCACCTCGGTCAGCGTGGCCTGGCGCTTTTCGTACACCACTTCGCGCACGGCGGCCAGGCAGTCCGCCGCATTGGCCAGGGCGATGCCGCCGCAGGAGAGCACGTTGTACCTGGTGCCTTGGGCCATGTCCCGGGCTCGATCGATGCAGCCCTCGAAGAAACAGGAAGTCAACGGCGTCTGGCCCCAGCGCATCTGGGCCTGGAGCATCTTCATTTCCCGCTCGTAGGATTGCTCGATCCCGCGCCGCAGATAGGCGCCCACGGCCGCGCCGAACTGCTCGAAGCTGGCCAATTCGTCGACCGCCGGGGCCACGCCCTTCCACTTCCACTGCCCCTGATAGCCGCGGCCGCTGGACAGCGCAGCCTCGATCGCCTGGAGATAGCCGGCATGCGCCCCGGGGTTGTAGTACATCTGGCCGGGGATGCCCAACTCGTTGCAACCCACCGCCACGTACCGAAAGGCGTCCTCCTTGGCGATGCCCAACTGCATGAGCGCCTCGGGCACAGCCCGGTCGCTCCAGATCATGGGGAAACACGTGCTGCGCAGCAGGCGCGTGAGGCAGAAATCGAAGAACTTCTGGTCGATCGCCGGGTGCCAGCGAATCCAGAGCAATGGTTCCGGCAGAGTCAGATTCGTGGCCCCCTCCACGAACAACCAGCTCAGGCGATTGGTCAGGTCCTGGCCGTCGGGCGTGGAACCGGCCACGCACAGCCCTTGGGTCAGATGATGCTCGGGCCCCCAGAAGCTGTTGTCATATTGCTTGAGGACGAAGTTCTCGATGAGCCGCGACGCTTGCGCGTCGTTCAGGCGGCCGGCGCGGCGATCGGCCTCGTAAAAGGGCCACAACAACTGGTCGATGCGGTCGGGCGTGCAGGAATAGCCGTGCCCCTCGACATGCACCGCCTGATGCGCCAGCCAGATCAACTGCAACGCCTCGTGGAAGGTCTCCGGCGGTTGCTGGGCCACCTTGGTGACGATCTGCGACATGTGGGCCAATTCGGCGGCGCGCGTGCGATCGCCGCAGCGCCGCGACTCGCCGGCCAGGAACTCGCCGTAACGGCGGGCCCAGGTCATCAGCCCGGTCAACACGTCCTCTGCCGCGGCCAGAAACGCCTGTTGTTCTGGATTGAGCTCGGCGCGGCGCCTGGCCTGGACCTTGGCCAGCAGGCCGCCCAGCCCTACTCGCAGCAACTCACCATAGCTGGGACTAAGATGCCCCTGGTTGGAGAGGAACTTGTAGCTCAGCGTCTGCGGCACTTCGTCGGCCGTGCGGAACGGTTTCAGGCCGAGAATCTCCGTGCGCCACAGGCCGTGCAGGTTGCGATTCTTCCAGTAATCGCGGATCTCGTCGGGGACCTGCCCCTTGAGGTGCCCTTGCCGGTCGGGGTTCTCGCTGGTGTAGATGCCATTCTCGCCGATGCCCAACTCGACCATCACGGGCATTGCGCCAGGCAGCTCGCTGATGGAGCCGGCCAACAGGTCCTGCGCACGGACGTAGAGCGGCACGCTCTCAAAGTAGCTGCGCAGGGCGCGCGCCTTGCGCACGACCCAGGGTTGACCTTCCGTGGCCTGATAGACCTGTGTGAAGGTCTTGGCCCGATGCAAAGCGACGCGCAGCGGACTGTCGAGGATGTCGCGACGCAAGGCGGCGATTTCCGCGTGGGCCGTATGAACCGTGCCGCCGGCCCGAGCCTTGCCCGGCCAGGCGTGCAGGGCCGCTGCCCCAGCCAAGGCCCCGGTGGCCGCCAGGAACTCACGACGCTTCCAACCGCGCTGGTGGTTCATCGCCCAGCCCTCTTGGTCCTATTTCGTCACCCCGGCGCTCAGCCGCCGCTGGCATTCGTCCAGGATCTCGGCGGTTCGCGTGCAGCCAAAGCGCGTGCAACCGATCTGACGCACGGCCAGCGCCATGTCCAGGTCGCGCACCCCGCCGGCCGCCTTAACCTGCACGTGAGGCGGGGCGTGCCGCCGCATCAGGCGCAGGTCTTCCAGCGTGGCGCCCGATGTGCCGTATCCGGTGGAGGTCTTGACCCAGTCGGCGCGCACCTCGCCGCAGATCTCGCACAGCCGGACCTTGTGTTCATCCTGCAAGTAGCAGTTTTCGAAGATCACTTTCACTTTGCCGCCGCGGCTGTGGGCCAGGTCCACGACCGCGCGAATCTCGTCGCGCACATAGGTCCAGTCGCCGCTGAGGACCTTGCTCAGGTTGACGACCATGTCCAGTTCCCGGCCGCCGTGCTCGAGGGCCTGGCGCGATTCGGCCAGCTTGATGGCCGTGGTGTGCCCGCCGTGCGGAAAGCCGATCGTCGTGCTGGCTACAACGCTCGACCCGGCCAGCAGCTCGGCGCACCGCCGCAGGTAATAAGGCAGGATGCAGACACTGGCCACGTCGCGCTGCCGGGCCAGGGCGATGCCCTGCTCCAGTTCCTCGACCGTCATCGTCGGCCGCAACAGGCTGTGGTCGATCATCTTGGCGATGTCGCCGAGCGTATAACCGGGCATCCGGGCAGCTCCTTCGGAAAACGGAAGTATCGAGGTGCGTGCGAGCACGCACCCTACGGGATTTCCTGTATCACTTCACGCCTTGGGCATGCACTGGCGCAGATGGGCCGCGCTTTGGCGCAAGGCCCGCTTGCGCGCGTCCAGGCTGCCCTCGAAATCGCGATCCTCGACCTCGATGCACACCGGCCCCGCATAGCCCACGCGAGCCAACTCGGCCAGGAAGCGGGTCCAATCCACGTCGCCCAGTCCCGGCAGCTTGGGCTGGTGATACTCCAGCGGCGTGGCCATGATCCCCACCTCGCTCAGACGCTGCCGATCGACTTTCGCGTCCTTGGCATGCGCGTGGAAGATCCGCGGGGCGAATTCAGCCAACGGTTTGAGGTAGTCCATCTGCTGCCAGATGAAATGCGAGGGATCGTAGTTCAACCCCAGCCCTTCGCCCAATTCGGCGAACAGGCGCCGCCACACGCCGGGCGTGGTGGCCAGGTTCTTCCCGCCCGGCCACTCGTCGCGCGTGAAGAACATGGGGCAGTTCTCGATGCCGATGCGCACCCCTTGCTGCCGGGCGAAGTCCAGCAGCGGCGGCCAGACCTCCAGCAGCCGCGGCCAGTTGTCGTCCACGGTCTGCGCCGGATTGCGGCCGATGAAGGTCGTGACCAGGCCGATTTCGAGCATCGCCGCCGCACGAATCAGCTTGCGCAGATGCTCGACATACACGGCCGCCTCGGCCCGATCGGCAACCAGCGCGTTGGGATAGTAACCCAGGCTGCTGATCGCCACGCCTGAGGCTTGGGTCAGCTTGCGGACCTGTTGCACATCGGCCGGGCCGAAGTCGGTCACGTCGACGTGCGTGACACCTGCGTAGCGCCGCTCGGCCTTGCCGCGCGGCCAGCACATCACCTCGGCGCAGGCAAAGCCTTCGGCGGCGCCGAATTCAAGGACTTCTTGCAGGCTCAGTTCCGGCAGGATCGCCGTGACGAATCCCAGTTGCATGATCGATATCCTTTCAGACAGTGACCCAACGTTGTTCCTGGTGGCTCTTGAGGATCGCTTCGCACAGGACGACCTCGCGGTGCCCTTCGGCGAAGGTGGGGAACATGGGCGTGGCCGAGTAGTCACCGGCCGCAATGTAGCTGTAGAACGAGCGGAAGCACTGCTTGAAGGCGTCCGGGAAGCCTTCGTTGTGCCCGCCGGGATAGTTGGCATAGGGCCGGGCCAGATCGCCCAGCAGCGACGGATCGCGGATCAACACTTCGTTGGCCTTCTCGCGGTGGCCGATCCACAGCTCGTTGGGCGATTCGCTGTTCCAGGCCAGGGCGCACTTGCCGCCGGAAATCTCGTAACGCAGGCAATTCTTGCGTCCGGCCGTGATCTGCGACACGTGCAGACTGCCCCGCGCGCCGCCACGATAGCGGAAGAGGATGCAGCCGTAGTCCTCGGTGTTGATGTTCACCGGTTCGGTCTGCCGCGGCCCGCCCATCTTGCCGCTGAAAGTCTCGACTTCCCCCTTGGGTCGCTGCCGCACGGGATGGGCCGTATAGAGGTCGGCCATGACCGCTTCGACCTCCAGGCCGGTGACCGAAGCCACGAGGTCCATCCAATGCGTGCCGATGTCGGCCACGGCGCGCAACGCACCGCCCTGCTCGGCCAGCACGCGCCAGTTGTAGTCGGTCGGATAGAACAGCCAGTCCTGCACATAGCTGCCGTTGACGGCATACACCGGGCCCAGATCGCCCCGCTGGCGCATGTCGCGCGCTTCG
Organism: uncultured Planctomycetales bacterium; assembly: GCA_937889015.1. GTDB lineage: Bacteria > Planctomycetota > Planctomycetia > Pirellulales > Thermoguttaceae > CALARR01. The sequence continues at coordinate 4,961 of CALARR010000076.1, forward strand.
AGATTCAGCGGGTAGAAGCGAAGGTTGTAGCATACGCCGGCGGCCAGCTTCTTACCCCGAGCCAGCTCGACCAACTCGGTCGTCTGCTGGGAATTCATGGCCAGCGGCTTTTCGCACATCACGTGCTTGCCGGCCAGCACGGCGCGTTTGGCGAACTCGTAGTGCAGCACGTTCGGTACGGCCAGGTGTACGGCCTGCACGCTCGGATCGGCCAGGACCTCATCCAGGCTGTTGTAGGCCTTGGGCAGGTCCAGGCTCTTCATGGCGCGTTGCGACTCGGCCTGGTCGCAACCCACGATCCCACGAATCTTGACGCCCAGGCGGCGCAGGGCTTCCACGTGAACCGGACCGATAAAGCCGGCACCTACTACGGCAACACCGATGTCGTACATCTGATCGCTCCTGATGTTAGGGCCGCAACGCGCCGGTGGCGGGTGCGGCGGGGCGAACCGGCCCCAGGAAATTGTGGAACTCGTAAGCGTCGCCGCGATAAAGCGTCTGCTCCCACCACAGCGGCTGACGAGGTTGCAGGTATCCGGTTGAGATTACCAGAAAAGCGGCCGAGCCGCAGGGGGCCTCCAACAATTGGGCCTCCTTGGCACGGAGATTCACGGCCTGGATGGTCTGCTCCGCGCCGGCGATGGGCAGCGTGTAACGCTCGGTCCACAGGTCGTAGAGCGAGCCCAACAGGTCTTCGGCCGACAGGCCCGGGCAGAACCGTCCCAGCACATAACGCCGTTCCAAGATCACCGGCTGGCCGTCGGCCAGACGCAAGCGCTGGATGAAACACAGGGAGCCGTCCGGCGGATCGCCCAGGTGCTTGAGGACCTCGCCCCGGATTGAAGCCGCGTCCTGGATCTTGAATTGCAGCAGACGCGTGGAGGGCTCTTTGCCGGCGGCGCGCGCCTTGCCGGTGAAACTGACCAGGGCCTGAAGATCGTAGTCCAAGGCGGGCTTGCGGAGAAAGGTCCCCAGTCCCTTGCGAAACTCAAGCAACCCTTCCGCTACCAGATTGGAGAGGGCCTTGTTGGCCGTGGCCCGGCTGACGCCGAACTCGGCGCTGATCTGGCGTTCGGTGAGGAAGCGCGCGCCGGACTGGCCAGCCATCCCGCGCAGCCGATCGCGGAGCTGCTTGTTGAGCTGCAGGTAGACGGGGTCTTTGACGAGCATGGCCGGCCACTCTGGGTGTGAACGGAACCAATATAGCCGGTGGCTAAGCCACTAGTCAACCCACCCAAGGCAGGGTCCGCCGCCACAGGCCCCCATCGGCCCGCTGCCCGCCGTACGCCACATCCTACTCCCCCCACGACCACGGCCGCAGAACGTGCTCTCAGGGTTTCACTTTCGGCTTGGCCGGCTTGGGTTTGGGCTTCCCCTTCGCGGTCTCCTTCACGGCGCGCCACAAGTCCACCTCGACTGTGTTGGCCTGCGCCGTGCCCGGCGTGCTCCGCCCCTCGGCGATGCACTTTTCCAGCAGCTTCATCAGCCGCTGGACGACCTCGGGGCGCTGCGTGGCGAGATTGTCCTGCTCGCCGATGTCCTGGTTCAGATCGAACAGTTGCACCGGCGGTGAACCTGGAGGCTCCCGACCGGGACGCGGATCGCTCCATCCGCCCGAACCGGGACACACCGCCAGCTTCCAGTTGCCCTGGCGGATGGCAAACGCGCCGCTAATCGAGTGGTGCACTACCGCGTCGCGCAGCGACTGGTCGGTCTTGCCCAGCAAGGCCGGCAACAGGCTGACGCTGTCCTCGCCCGCCGTGTCCGGCAGCTTCGCGCCCACGATTTCCGCGCAGGTGGCCATCAGGTCCACCAGGCAGATGGGATGCGCGTACTTGCTGCCCGGCTTGACTTTGCCCGGCCAGCGCACCAAGAAAGGCACGCGGTGGCCGCCCTCATAGATATCGGCCTTATGGCCGCGGAAGACATAGCTGGGATTGTGCCCCTTGGCGGCCAGATCCGGGAAGCCGGCCTGCGGCGAGCAGCCGTTGTCGCTAGTGAAGAAGACCAATGTGTTGTCGGCCAGTCCCAGCCGACTCAGGGTCTCCAGCACCTGGCCCACGGCCGCATCGGTCGCCATCACGAAGTCGCCGTACATGTTCAGACCGCTCTTCTGCTGCCACTCGGCTGTGGGCACGATCGGCGTGTGCGGCGCGTTCAGCGGCAAGTAGAGGAAGAAGGGCGTGCCCTGCTTGGCAGCCGCAGCGCGGCTTTCGATATAGGCCACGGTCTTGCGCGTCAGTTCGGGCAGGACATCTTCCACTTCGAAGCCGGGCGCGGCCGGCCCCTTGCGGCAGCGGCCCGTCTCCCGACCGAGCATCAAGGGAAAGTCACGGTCTTCGGTCGGCAGCTTGGTCACGCGATCATTCTCGATGAACGTGTAGGGCACCATGTCCAGCGAGGCCGAGATGCCGAAGTAGTAGTCGAAGCCCACGGAATTGGGGCCGTTGGTGATCGGCTTGTCGTATGCCACGTTGAACACCTGCTCGCGCGACTCGATGGTCAGCTCCGAGACCTCGCCGCCCGGCTTCAAGGCCCAGTTCATGCCCAGGTGCCACTTGCCCACGCAGCCGGTATGGTAGCCATGCTGCTTGAGCAGGCCGGGCACGGTGAGTCGGCCGGGCTCGATGAGGCGCGGGCTCAGCCCGCCCAGCACGCCCTTCTGCAATCGCGAACGCCAGTTGTAACGGCCCGTGATCACACCGTAGCGCGTCGGCGAGCAAACCGAGGAGCTGGTGTGGGCATCGGTGAAGGCCATGCCGTCGGCCGCCAGCTTGTCCAGGTGCGGCGTGGCGATCTTGCCTTGCGGATTCAGGGCACGCACGTCGCCATAGCCCAGGTCGTCGGCCAGGATGAATACGATATTCGGTGCACCGGGATTCTCGGAGCATATTCCCTTGTTTCCTGCGCCGATCAGCAAGGCCGCGGTCAGGCCGATAAGTGCGAGTGTCGCCAGTCTGTGCAGTTGTAAACCTAGTAGACTGCAACGGGTGTCGCAACCCCTGCCAAAGAAAGCCGGTTTCATGGGTGGCCTCATGACTGTCGGTGGTGAACGTCCTGGGTATGAGCACGGGCGGAAGCGCCTCGCCGACACTTGGACCGCCGCGCTGTCCCCCTCGGAAATGCGCCGAACGGGCGGCTTCAGTATCAGTCCTGCGGGGATCGAAGTCAACTTGCGATTTGCTGTGCCGGCTTTCCGGAAGTGGAATCACCCTGTTTGGGCAGCGCTGGGAGACCTTCTCGTGGGCATCATCATGGCAATATACGTCATGATCAGGGCGTTCTTCTGCCGCGGCTGATCCTGGCCGCCGAGAACCTTGTACTACGGCAGCAAGTGGCCATCTACCAGTACACCGTTAAACGCCCCAAGCTGCAAAACCACAAGTTGGGACCAACCGAAAAATGACTTTCCGATCTGTTCTTGTACTCCTCACGCTCCGCGTGAGGAGTACGGACATTAGAACCTGTTGGCAGATCAGCCTTGCCGAGCCGCGCGACGTGGCTGGGGTAGTTCCAGGGTAGGTTCGTATTGCTAAGGACAGCCGCTGTCTGTCGCCTTCACTTCGGCCCCACTTCGAAGAACACCAGTTCGCCCTCGCGGCGGATGTGGCTCAGTACGGCGGTTAGTTCCGACTTGGCCACGAAGCGATCGGCCTTCGCACCCGGCCAGGCCACGATGCGGTCGCGCTGCTGGTCCGTCGCACCGTCGTCCGGTCCGGGCAACGTGAGCGTGAAACTCGGAAAGCCGTTGCTGTCCGGGTCACGCGTGACGCGCCAGATCAACAGTCCCGCTTGCCGTTCGGCGTCGTTGCCCTTGGCCGCCCGGTTCTCCAGCATCAGGAACTCCGCGCCGATGCCGTCCTTCCGGTTCAGCGGGATGAGCAGCGCGTCGTCCGGATGCTCCTGGATCGGTCGCA
>CALARR010000077.1 GCA_937889015.1 uncultured Planctomycetales bacterium
GCCGGTTCCAGAACTTGTCGGCAGTTCGGTCCCGCTGGGCCGCTCGGCCTGGCTGGGATGGTTCTGGGATAGGTTCTTAGGGCGGAGTACTCGCGGCCCCATCGACGCCCGAAGCCCAAGCGAGCCAGCGGTGGCAAGCCGTCTCCGCTTGCGGTCTCCCATGGCCTTCGCTTGCGCTTCAGGCTTCAGGTATCTGTTGCGGAAGTTCGAGAAAGCGTAGGATGGGGCAAGCGGAGTGAGCCCTGGCATCGCGATTGGGCTGGGATCTGGTTGGGCTCGCTGCGCTCGCCCCAGCCTGCAAGGCTCCTTCACGCCGAACCGTTCTTGTGACCATGGACGCTCAGACCCTGACCGACGCCTTGAAGCGGGAGGCAGCGCGCTTGGGGTTTGATCTGGCGGGCGTGTGTCCGGCGGTGAGGCCTCCGCACGAGAACGCTTTTCGCAACTGGCTAGCGGCGGGTCGGGCGGGCCAGATGCAGTGGATAGAGCAACGCGTCGAGGCCTATTCCCATCCACGGCACGTGCTGGAGGACGCGGCCAGCCTGCTGGTGTTGGCGGTGAACTATCGGACGGTGGAGCCGGAGCCGGCCGCGGTCGGACAGGGCCGGGTATCGCGCTATGCGTGGGGCCGCGATTATCATGACCTGATCCGGGAGCGGCTGAAGAAACTGGCCGACTTTTATCGGCAGTTGGCGCCCACGGCGCGCGTGCGCGGCGTGGTCGATACGGCGCCGCTGCTGGAGCGGGATTTCGCCCAGTTGGCCGGGCTGGGGTGGATTGGCAAGAACACGATGTTGCTGAACCCGCGGCTGGGAAGCTGGCTGTTCCTGGCCGTGCTGTTGACCAGCGAGGAGTTGGCCGCCGACCCGCCATTTGCGGCGGATCATTGCGGCAGTTGCCGGGCGTGTTTGGACGCGTGTCCGACCGGCGCGTTGGTCGCGGCGCGCGAGTTGGACGCGCGGCGCTGCATCAGCTATCTGACGATCGAATTGAAGGAGGCTGTGCCTGAAGAGTTGCGGCGGTCGATGGGCGAATGGGTCTTTGGCTGCGACCTATGCCAGGAGGTGTGCCCGTGGAATCGCCGCGTGCCGATCAGTCGCGAGGCGAGTCTCCAGCCAGGCGCGGGGATGAATCCGTTGGATCTGGCCGGTCTGCTGGAGTTGAACGAGGCGGCGTTTGGGGCCCGTTTTCGCGGCACGCCGCTGGCCCGAGCGAAGCGATCCGGGCTGTTGCGCAACGCGGCGATCGGGCTGGGCAATCGAGCGGACGGGGCAGGGCAGGCGGCATTGCAGCGGGGCGCCAGCGACGAGGATCCTGCGGTGCGCGAGGCGTGCGACTGGGCGTTGGCGCAGCAGGGTCGGGAGCCCTGACTGTCTACGCGGAGCGGCCGTCAATATACCAGGTCTGGAGCACGCGCCACCAGTCCTCGGCCCGGCGTGCGGCGACGAAGGCGTCGCGGACCTTCTGGTGTTCAGGGTGCAGCCGGGAGTACTTGATGCCGAACTTGCACATCAGGCCCGTGCAGAGCTTGGGCCCGTAGAGTTCTTCGGCCAGGCGGTAGTGCTGGCCGATGACTTCGGCCTGTTGGGCGAGGGTGGGGGGCGGCGGGAGGGGCTGTCCGGCGGCCAGGGCCCGAAGCTGGGTGAAGATCCAGGGGTTGCCGATCGCGCCGCGCGCGACGAGCAGACCGTCGACGCGCGATTCCTGCAATCGTTGCAGGCAGTCGTGGGGAGTGAAGAGATCGCCGCTACCGAGCACGATGCGCGCGCCGGCGTGGCGTTTGACATCGGCCAGGAATTGCCAGGAGGAGAGGCCTTCGTACTTCTGATGCACGGAGCGGCCGTGCACGGCAATGGCCACAGCGCCGCGAGCGAAGGCGCCGTCGAAGATCTGGTAGAAGCGATCCTGGCTGGCCGGCGAGTCGTCCATGCCGCGGCGCATCTTGACCGTCAGGGGGACGTGCGGGGGAATTGCCTCACGCACGCGGGAGACGATCTCGAGGGCCGTGGACGGATCGCTGAGCAGGTAGCCGCCACGGCACTTGCCCAGGACCTTGCGCACGGGGCAGGCGAAATTCAGGTCGATGACGTCGAAGCCGGCGGCGACGAGGCGGAGGGCCGCGGCGGCGAATTGCTGCGGGTCGTGGCCCATCAACTGGGCGCCGCAGGGGTGTTCTTCGTCGGTGACCTGGATGTAGCGGCGGGCCTTGTTGCCCTTGGTCACGTTGAGGATGAACTGGTCGAGCAGGACTTCGCAGAGCGTGTAGGGGGCGCCGAGTCGCTTGGCGATGATCCGCATGGGCCAGTCGCTATAGCCGCTCAGCGCGGCCTGGCCCCACGGGGGATCGATCGCCAGCGGGCCGAGGCGCAAGGGGGCCAGTGCGGCGGGTGAAGCGGGAGCGTCGGGCATAAGTCGGACCGGACTAGGGCAGGACGGGGCAGACGTCGAACCAGGTTCGGCCCTGATGGCTCATCCAGTCGGCGCAGGCATCGGGGCCCCATGCGCCCGCCTCGTAGAGACTCAGGTGCGGCAGGTCGTCCTTTTCCCAGGTCTGCTGGATGGGATCGATGATGCCCCAGGCCACCTCGACTTCGTCGGAACGGGAGAAGAGGCTCGGGTCGCCGGTCATGACGTCCAAGAGCAGGCGCTGGTAGGCCTCGGGCATGCGGCCGGCGTAACGGTCGCGGAAGCGGAAGTTCAGATCGGTGAGGCGTAGTTGCATGCCGGCATCGGGGGTCTTGGTGTGGAAGTGGACCTGGATGCCTTCGGCGGGCTGGATTTGCAGGACCATGCGGTTGGCCTCGCGGTGAGTGCGCGGCCCGCCCTCGAAGAGCATGTGCGGCGGTTCGCGGAACTGGATCACGATTTGCGTGGTGGTGCATTCCATGCCCTTGCCGCTGCGGAGATAGAAGGGCACGCCCTGCCAGCGCCAGTTGTCGACGTGCAGCTTGACCGCGGCGAAGGTCGGGGTGCGGCTGCCGGTGGCCACGCCGGGCTCGTCGCGGTACTGGCGGTACTGGCCGCGGACCGTGTCGCGCGCGACGTCTTCGGCACGCATGGGGCGGATGGCCTTGAGGACCTTGACCTTCTCGTCGCGCGTGCAGACGGCGCCAAAGCGCGCGGGGGCTTCCATGGCCACGAGGGCCAGAAGTTGCAGGAGGTGGTTCTGGAACATATCGCGGATCACGCCGGCCGTGTCGTAGTAGCCGGCGCGGTGTCCGATGGTGACTCTTTCCGCGGCCGTGATCTGCACATGGTCGACGTAGTTGCGGTTCCAGATGGGCTCGAAGATGGTGTTGGCGAAACGCAGCACGAGCACGTTCTGCACCGTCTCCTTGCCCAGGTAGTGATCGATGCGGT
>CALARR010000078.1 GCA_937889015.1 uncultured Planctomycetales bacterium
CGTCGGGAGAAGCCACCGCTAGTGCAGTGCATCGGAATTGGCGGCCTGTGTTGTGGGTCACCCAGGAATGGTGGGTGCCATGCCCACGCATGTCGTGGGCATGCAAAGGTTTGAGGGCACATGGCCACGCGAGCGTGGCCATGGCACCCCACAATGTTCCATCTGCGCGACGCACTACGCCGGACCGGCACCGGCCCGTGAGCAGTTGCGGGAATGGGGCCGCGCACCGCAAGGTCGAGGCAGAGTGCCCGGGCTTGGAGGGCATCGGGCGTCACGCGTGGACGCAACATGCGCTGAGCGTCATCCTGGCCCTGATGGACGCGGCATGCTTGCACCGACGTGCTGTCCCTGTGTACAATTGGCGCATGCAACCCGCCGCATTTCAACGTAACTTCCTCCGCCAGCTGGGCGATTACCGGCCACTGCAGCAACTGCTGGACCTGTTGCCGGACGTGGCCTTCTTCGTCAAGGACCGGCGCGGCCGGTTCGTGCTTTCCAGCCGCCGCGCCACGGACTGCTGCCGCGTGGATTCCGAGGGCGAAGTGATCGGCAAGTGCGACCGGGACTTCTTCCCGGACGACCGCTGTGCTTTGTATCGCCAGCAAGATCAGCAGGTGATGCGCTCCGGCAAGCCAATCATCAACGCCGTCTGTCCCACGCCGGAAGAGGGCTCCGACGCCCTGATCATCTACAGCAAGGTGCCGTTGCGCGATCGGCGCGGACGCGTGATCGGGATTGCGGGCATCCACCGGGAACTGCGCGGCCAGCGTACCTCGCCGCCGCTGGTGGGGCGCATCGCGCGCGCCGTGGCCATCATGCAAGAGCGCTATGCCGTTCGCTTGCGGATCACCGAATTGGCGGCAGCGGCCCGGCTCTCAAGGAGCCAGTTCGACCGGCAGTTCCGCAAGCTGTTCGGCACCACCCCGCGCGAATATCTGCAACGGGTACGCGTGAGCGCCGCGTGCCGCTTGCTGGAAAACAGCACGCAGAAGACGACCCAGATCGCCTTGGCGACCGGCTTCTACGATCACAGCCACTTCTCGCGAACCTTTCGCCGGATCATGGGCACGACGCCCATCGTGTTTCGCCGGCGGCATTCGGCCGAGGGGCGGGCGCGACCTTGAGATTGCCCGGAATCCTGGTCACCGCGCAAGAACCGATCGCAGAACCGCTGCCGCCATGTCGGGCAGCGCGGCAAGCCTGAGTTGCTGATACTATGTGGGGACCGGCTCCCACAGCGCGACCCGTGCCGCGGGCCTTCATCCGCCGGCTACGGGGGCGATGAGCAGCAACTCGTCCCCGTCGCGGAGCGGCCGGTCAACGCATCGGCCCACGGTGCCGGCGTGCGTGCCGGATACGGCCACCAGGCAACTGGCAGGCAAGGCGGTATCCGGCTCGAGCAGAGAGGTCAACGCGGCGAGGGCCGCGGCGAGCGATGCGCCGGCGGGCAGATCCAGCGCGCTAGGCATCTGCTGCGAAAGCGGGTAGTTGCGACCGGCATACACGATGTGGATCTTCATGACGAATCAGGACTGCGGTTACGTTCCGACCGGGTTAGCGGTATCGGTGGCGCGGGCTGGCGGTGCTGCGCCACACTCGGGACAATCGGCCCGGGCCTGAAGTTGAACCTGCGTGTTCCGCCCCTGGTAGGCGTCGATCAGCCACAGGCGCCCGGCCAGGACCTCGCCGCAGCCGGAGAGAAGCTTGATCGCCTCCAACGCGGCCAGCGAACCCACGGCCGCGGAAATCGCACCCAGCACCGGAAAGGACTCTTCAAAGGGCGGGTCCTCGGGATACACGCAGCGCAGGCAGGCCGTGTGGCCGGGAACAAGAACCATCAGCGTGGCCGTCAATCCCCATTGGGCCGCGTCGATCAGGGGCACGCCGGCCGCCACCGCGGCCCGATTCAGGCACAGACGCTCGGCAAACGTGGGGGCGCAGGAGAGGATCAGGTCGACTTCGCGAGCCAGTCGCAGGGCCTCTTGTTGGTCGGGCTCGTGGTCGATGGCTTCGACGGTCACGAAACGATTCAGTTTCTGCAAGCGACGCGCAAAGGGCACGGCGCGGCCTTGGCCGACGAGATCCTCGCCGCCCAAGACCTGGCGGTTCAGATCGGCCGTGTGCAGCGCACCGCCATGGGCCAGGACGACTCGTCCCACGCCCGCCATCACCAGGGCCTGCGCGGCCGGACCGCCCACACCGCCGGCACGCGTCACCAGGACGCGCGCGGCCTTGAGCCGGGCCTGGCCCTCAATGGTGAGCACGCCGGGGCCGATCTGACGCGCATAGCGCGCCAGTTCGTGGGGCGAAAGCGTGTTGGCGGCTGAAAGGTCTATTTCAGGCATGATCTGTTGATTATAGGGAGGTTCGGAGAGGGAAAGCAATGCGCCCCGTCATCCTGAGATAGGCTCTGTGTGTAAGAAGGAGAAAGGGCAAAGGGGAGCGACGGGAAAGAGGAACCACCGGCACAAGGACACGAAGGAAAAAGGGATTGAAGAGGGTGGGCTCGTCCGGGATTGCCGTCTGTTGACGAGAAAGGTGTCAGGGCGCACCGAGCGGAACGAGGCACGCCCGTTGGAACGAGGCACGCCGGTTGGAACGAACGCCGCTTGGAGCGTGCAAAGAACGGCGTGCCTCGCGACGGATCGTCCCGATCCGCCGCTCGGCGCGCCCTACGTCGCGCGGCGCAAAAGACTTCGACTTCTGAGAAACCTGGTCACACCCCCAAGGGCGGTTTTCTTGACTTGGCCCGGTGCGTTCTGTACAAACGACAGGATTGCCACGGTACTGCCATCAACCCAAGGCCCGACATCCATGACCGCAACCGCCACCCCGTTTCGCACACTATTTGCTCGTTGGATCGCCACTGCGTGCCGCCGCCCCGCCAGCGCCGGTTGGCTCGTGTCGTTGCTGCTGGGCCTGGCCCTCGTCTTGGCGGCAAGCCGGGCCTCGGCGACCGAACCGCAGCCCGAGCCGTTCCGCAAGGGGGACACGGTCTGCATTGTCGGCGACAGCATCACGCACGGGGGCCGGTATCACGCCTTCCTGTACCTGTTCTATGCCACACGCTTTCCGGATCGCGGCGTGTGCCTGGTGAACTCCGGCATCTCGGGCGACAGTGCCGGCGGCGCCTTCAAGCGTTTGGATTGGGATATCCTCGTGCATCGGCCGACCGCTGCCACCGTGATGCTGGGGATGAACGACGTGGGCCGGACTCTGTACGGCAAGGACAAGACCGAAGCCAAGCATCGGCAGGCGCAGCAAGCCACCGTCCAACGTTATGCCGCCAACATGACCAAACTGGTCGAAGGCCTGAAAAAGGCCAACGTGCGCGTGACGCTGGTCACGCCCAGCATCTATGAGCAAAACGCCGACACCGGGACCGAGAACCTCTTCGGCTGCAACGACGGGCTGGCCAACTGCGCCCTGGAAGTGAAGAAGATCGCCCAGCAGTTCGGCTTCCCGGTCATCGACCTGCACTCGGCTATGGATGCCCTCAACCGGCAGGCGCAGAAGAGCGACCCGAATTTCACCCTGGTAGGCAAGGACCGGGTGCATCCGGGCGAGTTGGGGCATTTTGTCATGGCCTACCTGCTGTTGAAGGCCCAGGGCGTGCCGCAGTACGTGTCGCAGATGGCCGTGGCCGCCGACTCGGGCACGATCGTGCGGCAAGACCAATGTCGCATCAGCCAACTACAGGCCAACGCCAACGAGGTGGCCTTCGATTGCCTGGAAGCGGCCTTGCCCTTCCCGGTGCCCTCCGGGGCCGAGGGCGCGCTCAAGTTGGTTCCGTTCCAGCAGGAAATGAACCAGGAAGTGCTGAAGGTCACCGGGCTGTCCCCGGGCACGTACACGCTGGCGATCGACGGCCAGGACGTGGGCCAGTATGACGCGGCCAGCCTGGCCGCCGGCGTGAACCTGGCCTGCAACCCCAAGACGCCCCAGTATCAGCAGGCCCTGGAGGTGAGCCAGATCAACGCCACGCGCCACTCGCTGGAGGCCGGCCGGCTGCGCACCGTGGCCGCCATGCACAACTCGCTTCTGAACCGCGGGGGAGTGGATCTGAACGACCCGGCCGCGGTCGAAAAGGCCCTGGCCGAGCAATTGGAGACGCGCAAGTCCTCGCCGCAATACAACTACTTCAAGGGCGTGGTGGCCAACTACCGCAAATACAAGCCGACGCACGAGGCGACGGTCGAGGAGGTCAAGCAGTCGCGGCAGAAGATCTACCAGGCGGCGCAGCCCAAGTCGCATCACTTCGTGATCCGCAAGGGGGCTTGAGGCCGTTGTGGGCGCCGACAGGGCCGGTACAATGTGTGGACGGTGAGGGTTCGAGATTTCGCCCGCTTTTATTGGACGTCAGAAAAAAATGTCGTAGCTGTCGGGCCCGTTGCCCGGGAAGACCGGCCTCCCGATGGTCGGCCTCACGGCATTACTTACCTGAGACGCGATAGTAGGGAGCACGGCTATGCGGTACCTGGAGCGTTGTCTGCTGTCGGTTGCAGTGATCTTGGCGTTTCCGCTGTGTGGCCTGGCTCAACCGCCGAAGCCGCCCTTGCCGCCCGGCCCGCCGCCCGGCTTTGCGCCGCCCGAGTTCAAACCGGCCCCCAAGGTCGCCAAGACCCACGTGCCACAACCGACGTTCAACTCCGTGGCCGAGGCCGGCGCGGACTACCAGGTGCAAGGCGAATACGTGGGCAAGATCCGCAACGACGAGGGCGAGGTGCAGCAGGGCGTGCAGATCATCGCCCTGGGTGACGGGACCTTCCGCGCCGTGGGCTATCACGGCGGGCTGCCGGGCGCGGGCTGGGACCGCAGCGAGACCATCGAGGTCGAAGGCTCCACGGTCGGCGGCCAGACGACCTTCACCGTCTCCGATCCGCCCATCACGGCCACCGTGGCCGACGGTGTGATGACGATCAAGGAGGCCGACGGGCATGTGCTGGGCACGCTCAAGAAGACCACGCGCGAAAGCCCCACGTTGGGCGCGAAGTACCCGGCCGGCGCGATCGTGCTCTTCGACGGGGCCAACGCCGACGCGTTTGAAAACGGCCAGATGGAAAACGGCCTGTTGCTGGAAGGCTGCACCAGCAAGCGGACCTTCAAGGATCACACGCTGCACCTGGAGTTCCGCACGCCCTTCATGCCCTATTCGCGCGGCCAGTCGCGCGGCAACAGCGGCGTGTATGTCCAGGGCCGCTACGAGATCCAGATCCTGGATTCCTTTGGCCTGGAAGGGGCGGACAACGAGTGCGGCGGCATCTACAAGGCCTCGAAGCCGGCCGTGAACATGTGCCTGCCGCCGTTGGCTTGGCAGACCTACGACATCGAATTCACGGCCGCTCGCTTCCAGGACGGAACGAAGACGCAGGACGCCAAGATCACCGTGAAACACAATGGCGTGGTGATTCACCAGGACCTGAAGCTGCCGGCCGTCACGCCGGGCGGCAAGCTGAAGACCGAGACCGAAGAGGCCGGCCCTCTGTTCCTGCAGAACCACCGCAACCCGGTGCGCTTCCGCAACATCTGGGTGGTGGAGAAGTAGGGGAAGCGCACAGGCTGAAGTGGCAGTCGCACACGACGGACAGGCCCCGCCTTCTGGCTAAGAGGGGGTGATGGGGTTCGGAAGATAGCCTGTTACCGCAATCTGCGTCAATAATTGGTATTGTGTCCCGGGACCGTCCATCGCACCCGCGGTAGCGAGTCGAAACCGCCCCAAGCGGCGTAACGAGCACGACCGACGGAAGATGGTCATGCCGCTACGCGGCATAGGTCGGACGATCGTGACTCCTGGGGTTCCGCTGCGATCCACCCCAGGCTACTCACTATTTTCGCGGCCCAGCGGAGCGCGCGGGGCTGGAAGGCGAATTCCCGGCAGTCGGTGCTGGAAGCACAGATACCAGGATCGCGGTGTCAGGGGCCTTGCCTGAGTAGAAAGCGACGTAGTGTGTGTCGCTGATCGCGGTGGCGTTTGCGTTGCCCGCATCAAACGTGATCTGGCTGCCGGTGGCGACCACCTCGGAATCGGGCCAGTTGAGCGGATTGCCGAAGACGCTGTCGGGATCGACGACCCGGCGCCGAAGGATGCCCTGGCCGCGCTGATAGTAGTAGTTGCTGAGCAAACCGGTCTTGGCGTCGAGGATCAGGCTCGGCGTGGAGGCGGCCACATCGCTGATGTTGGTCTTGGCGCGCGTCCACGTCGCACCGTAGTCCGTTGATACCATCTGGAATTGAGCTCGCGTCGAGGACTTGCTTCCCATCTCGGTCCGTCCGACCGCGAGGATCTTGCCATTGCCGAGATAGACGGCGGAGGGCTCGGTCGGCCACTGCTCTTTGGCCAGCTCGGACTCGATGGTGGTCTGTGTCCAGGTCACGCCATGGTCACTGCTGGTCAGCGTGCCCCAGGAGTGACTCGGGCCGTTATCACGGTAGTCTCCGGCGAACCACAGGGCCATGAGCCCGACCTTGGGGACCGCGAAGATATCGGTGATCTGTATGGGTCTCACGGCGAGCTTCGGCGTGGCGACGCGCGCGAACGTCACGCCATCCGTGCTGCGGTAGAGGTCGTGGTTCCACTCCCGTCCGATGCGACGGACCCAGAGGAGCATCGCCCCGGTGGAATCCAGCCCCTTCCCGACGGCGACCTCGCCGTGGCCCGGCGTGTTGGCGACAACGGTTTCAGGCGACCACGTCTTCCCGTTATCCATGGATGTACGTGCGTAAACGGCGCGCGCGTCTTCACCGATCGAGTGCGCCGAGCCTCGGCTGTACACGCAGACCAGCTTGTCTCCGATCGCCTGGATCATCGGCCACGGGAACAAAAGGGGTCAGAACTATTTACTGGGGTCGGGTGGCTTGCGTGGCCGGCCCCGAGGACGGATCGTCAGGTCGAGTTTCAGTTTTCGCGATAGGCGAT
>CALARR010000079.1 GCA_937889015.1 uncultured Planctomycetales bacterium
AATGTGCACCTCACACCTGACCTGGGCGTTGCCGACCGCGCCGTCGCTGATAACCGCGAGGGTGCCGATAGACACTGCCTCGGTTACCATGTTCGCCAACCCTCACGCCCACATCAGCCTTGTGGAACTCAACAGGCCGGGCAGGCCTCGAACTGCTGGATGACCGCCTCACGCGGTGACGCGCAGCCTTCCCGAACGTTCGTGACCGCGCACAAAAAGCTCCTCCTCCGACGGACTGTGCGGACCTGGCCTGGCCTCGCCCGTATACCAAGTCGGGCTCTGCCAGAAGTCAAATCCGTAGAGCGTGACCGTGCCCGGTCCGATCAGCCGCATCAGCAGGTCAATCGCCATGCAACCGGTCGAGGGCCGGCTGCCTGTTGCGAGCGACCGCTGCAATTCCTCATGCCATTCCAGGGGATAGAAGTACATCTGGCCGGCATCGATCCTCCGCAGGCGATCTCGCCCAGAAGGCGACATCCAGGCGACGTGCCCACAGGCGCTCAACATCTCGCGCACAACTTGGCCCGGAAACCAGGACGTCAGCAGCAGGTCCATCCGCGTGCCGGCCATCGCGGCCTTGGCGGCGTCCAACCGGTAACCGCGATTGATCCGGGCGACCAGTTCGTGACGGTCGATCGGCCGGGGGCTGCTGAAGAGGCTCTGGGCATTGCCCACCAGCGCGACGTCGCGGCCAGACACCATCTCGCGAAGTTCTTCCAAGGCACGCATGGGCGAAATCTCCTGACGGCTGGCTAGCTGCCAAGCGCGTCCGGCGTCCACGGTCGACGCTGGTCCAGCCAGTCGAAAAAACGTTCGTAAACACTCCGATGCCGCAGGGCCCAGTTCACCACATCGGCAAGTCCTGCCAGATCCGGGCAAACAGGCAGCGGGACGCCCGACCAGGCGATCAGGCCAATCACCTTGTGCGTGTTGGCGCGATGGAACACGAACGGAGTGCGAGCACGGCAAGCGGCGTACACCCCATGATGCCTTCCCGTCACATAGACCGAGGCCGTACCGATCGACGCGACCAATTGCGACCAGTCCGCCGCGGTCAAGGAAAGCCTGGGGTAGCCGGGCAAGACCTCCGCGTGGCGGTCAAAGAAGAAATCGCCCACCAAGGGCTCGCCGGCATAGTCGATGCCCGTTGTCACGCGCAATGGGCAGTAGTAGGCCAGGTCGGGACATACTTGCGGATCACAGAACCCCTGCATCTCCATCCTGCTCAGGGGCTCGCGCACCGTGACCCCGTCGAGCACGCTCAACTGGCGTCCGGCCTCGCTGGTCATGTTCTGCCATACGCTGTTGATCAGGTGAACGCGGCAACCGAGGCGTCTGGCCGCTTGAAGCTCGTTCAGCAATAAGTGGGCTCGCCGTTGGTTGCCATGCATCGTCCCTTCGCCGTTGCACAGCAGCAGATCGCCGGGCGACAGGGCGTCCAGGGGCACATGCCTGGCCATGACCCCCACCGAAAACCCGCCGGTCTCCAGGATTGTGCGAATCGATTGCGCGACCGCAGCGCAGCCCGCATGATAGTCGACGTCACAATTTGAGACGTGAATCCGCATGGCCTGGTCCTCAACCGGGGAAATCCTGTGCGTTGCCGGTGAACACGCCGTTGCCGTCTCGACGCACGATGTCCGACTGCCGAATGATCGCATTGGGCGTGGCGTAGTAGATTTCGTAGACGGTGGTGGCCTCTTCCAAGGCCAGAAACCGGTGCTCGACGCCCGCCGGCACGAAGCAGATCCCCGCGGCCGGATCCAGTACCTTGCGCTGTTGTGTCTGGTCCAGATAGCAGATCACCATCAGGCGTCCACAAACGACCAGAAAGCCGTTGCTCTTGGACTGGTGCAAGTGCCGCGACGAATAGCCGCCCTGTCGGATGGTGAGACGCCACAGTTCGACGCACTCGTCGGCACAGAGAAGCTCTGTCGTCCCCCACAGCTTGGCCTGAGCACGACAAGGTGACTCTTGGCCGTCTTGGCAATTGTGCTGTGTGTCCTGTCTGTCATTCATGAGAGCCCGCCCCTGGCCGAGGTGACTGATTGTGACCATTCGGCGGCAACACAGGGGGCGACGACCGTTCATCGCCCGCTCCGGAACCTGTCGGCGCTTCCATCCTCTTGGGCCGCAACACCTGGCTGCGGTTCTGGGGTGGGGCCTTGGAGCCCGTCCCAGAACCTCTCGGTACTCCCGCCTTACTGGGCCGCAAAACCCGCTTGGGGCGGTTCTGGGATGGGCGATTGGTCTTGATGCGATCGTACATTCCCTCCGTCACGATCTCACTGGGCAATCTCGATCGGACTTGTGCCACGGCCGCTTCAAAGGGCATGGTGGGGAACACCGTCAAGCCGCTGTTCGGCGTACAATTCACGACCCGATACCCCTCCTTCTCGAAATACGGGAGCAACTGCCGCAGGCGGTTGTTCAGCACCTCGTACGTGCGATTGTTGCCTCGTATGGAGGAGTCGCTACGCCGTTGCGGAAAGGCGTAGTTCGGCTTGTTCCGCTCCATGCGGAAATCGCAACCAAGCAAGTACAGTTCCCGCACGCCCAGGTAGAACAACAACCGGAGGGCCGCGTACATCACCGAGCGAGAACCTCGGTTTCCGTGGGCATCGACGCGTCGCGCTGCATTGCCCCAGTTGAACGTCGCTTCGTGCAGCCATCGGTCGGCAACGAAGGCGTCGTTCCGCTCGAATCCGAACACCGCAGGCATATCACTCACGGTGTCCTGGGATGCCTGGAGCCTCCCGCTCGCATCCCGGACGGTCAGTCGCGCACGTAGGAAGTTGGAGGGAGTAAACTTGACGGTACCTGGATCTCGCCATACTGCGTCGCAGAAGTTGCCCGGCGAATCGACGCACACCCAAAGATGCGGGCGGAAGACTGCGGCGGCGTTGTTCACCGCACAGGTCAAGATGCCTCGTTGCTGCAGGAGTTGGAGGTCATGGGTGATGAGCGACGGCCCCCCACAAAGCAAAAAGGCCGGAGACCCACGGTACACGTTCTCCAGCACAACACGCTGCCCGTCGTGTGTGAGGAGCGTGGGCCGGGAGGGTTCTCGCGACGTATCCTGTGGTTTCTCCTTGTCTTGCTTCTGCGGCTTGCGTTGAACGCCCCCATGTCCCTTTCGATCCGATTCCCCGTTGGAAACCATGATGAACCTCTTGTCAGTCCTTCGTGAGTAACCACTTCCGTCATGTCGCCGCCGGCGCCAGCCGGTGGTTTGTTGAGATGGACAGGCAGTTCCTGCTGTCCCGGCCGTCCTTTCTTGATCCTCCTCGTATCAGGTCGTGGCGGTGCCCGATTCCCGCTCGCGAGAAACTACCAATGACGATTCGATCTGTGAATGAAGACCTGCCGGAACCCGGCAACGAGAAAACGAAAAAAGCCCGGCGTCGGAATTGCTTCCGACGCCGGGCCTGGGTGGATACCCGGGGCTCTATGCCTCAGGCTCTGTCAGTACCCTTACGCTATTCGCTCGCAGTCCAACAGGGCCGCTCAGGGCGGCTTTCGAGGTGGTTTTGCCTCGATATTTCGGAGCGGGGTGGCAATCGACTTCCGACCCTTTGCACGCCCCGCGTTTTCCTCCCCGTCTAACGGCGATCTGACCCCAGATCGTTCACACATCGTTCAAATCGTTCTCCCAGGTTCCCATCGCAGCCACATCGACAATCAGTGGTGCCCTTTGGTTGTGCCTGCATCCATGAACCGCTCGCGGTAGTTTGGAACGTCGTGCTCCGCAATGAACCGGTCCCACTCACTTACGTGGGGCGGGTAGCACCATATTGTTACCTGCAGCAGCCTGGGCTTGTCGGGATACGGCGACTCGAAGTCAATATGGCTCGGGCAATCCCGCGAAACCAATAACTTGCTGAAATGCTTCGATTCGTCAGTGGGAATCTCCAAGTGCTTGAGAACGTACTGACGTTCGACAATATCCCTCAACTCAACAAGCTTCTGACGGTGATATTCGTATCGATCCACCGCGTCGTTGGGGACCTGGATAACAACAAATCCGCCAGAGATTGTCTTCGCTCCAAGGTATGCTTGGTGCGCCCGCTCCATTCGCCATCTGTGGTAATGGACCTGAATGTCGTGAACACGAAAAGCGGCGACGCCTCCGCAGACAAGTAAAGCGGTGACACCTATGAGTATTCCTACCGTTATCACCGGATGGCGATTCATCGCCATCGCCGCCAAGTCGGTTGCTTTTCCGGCCACTTCGGTGGTCTCCTCTCGGTCTTGAACCTTCGGGCTTATGGTTTTTTACAGTAAGCGTTGCAGGCGTCTCTGCATGTCGTGTTTGCGACTTCCGCCGCCGCCACGCACGCTTTCTTCCCTGCGGCACTAGGAATCTTGTCACATGCCTCCTTGGCAAGTGCAAGAGCATCATCACAGGCTTTTCGGCATGTGGTACGCGAACAATCTCCCCAGCTTGCAGCCGAGTCTATGTATATGACCGTATCCGTGTAGGACTCGTTGCACTTGCTTGGATTGCCGCACCTCCCGCCGGTAGCCTTGCACAGCCAACTCACGTTCTGGGTGTCCCTAGTGTTGACCATTCTTTGTGGCACGTCATTGCATGTTATGCCATGGCCAAAGCTAAGGACTCGGCTGATCTCATTGCAAATGTAATGGCAGTCTCGCGTGCACTTGTCGCCGGACAAGCTGCTGCCTGTCAATTGACATTTGAACTTCACCGTGCAGGCCAATCCACTCGGATCGGCGCGGACCAGGGGATTGTCACCGACATACTCGCAGAGGTTGATCCCGCCCTGGTACCTAATTGGATCCCGCGACAAGAACCGCCCCAGAAGCGCGGTGAGGTAGCGATGCCGGTAGTACAGGAAGCGCGTTTCCGGGTCGTACTGCCGACCGGTGAAAAGGGTTTCCCAGGCGTAGCTGGAGGCGTTTACGCTCCGCGGTACGAAGGCCGACGTGAGGAAGCTCGGCGTGCCGTAAGCGCTGTAGACGTAGCGCTCCTGCACTGCGCCGGACGTGTCGGCGATGGCCACCACGTTCCAGTTGGCGTCCTGCAGCGCGT
>CALARR010000080.1 GCA_937889015.1 uncultured Planctomycetales bacterium
CGGCCGTTGCTGGCGCGTGCGGCCATGGCCGTGCGCGGATGCTGGTTGAGCTGGCCGGTGATGATGAACTGGGGAAGGGGGCCCCATTCCAGGTCGCGACCCAAGGGCAGTAGATGGTCCTGCAGGCATTGGTAGATGGGCCGGATGTGGAACTTCGGGTTGCGGAGGAAGCCCAGCAGCAGTTCCATGGGGCAGTTGCCCGCCCCACGTCCCAGGCCGGCCATCGAGGCGTCGACCCGATTGGCGCCATGGATGATGGCCTCGATCGTGTTGGCAAAAGCCAATTGCTGGTTGTTGTGGGCGTGCATGCCGACCTCCTTGCCGACCTGCTTGGCGTAGCCCTGGTACTTCTTCACCAGCAGTTCGACCTGTTCCGCGTACAGCGAGCCGTAGCTGTCGACGACGACGATTGTGCTGGCGGGCGTCTTGATCACCTCTTCCAGAACCTGCTCGATCTCGGTCTCGGTCGCCGTGGAGACGGCCATCAGGTTGGCGGTCACCTCATAACCCTTGTCGTGGGCGTCCTTGATCATGTCGACCGCCTCGGCCAACTGATGCACGTAGAACGCCACGCGGATCATGTCCAGCACGCTGTCCTTCTTCGGCAAGATATCCGTATGCCAGTCGGACTTGCCGGCGTCGGCCATTGCCGAGAGCTTCAGTTCCGTGGGATTGTCGCCCACGATCCGCCGGATGAAGTCTTCGTCGCAGAACTTCCAATCGCCGAAGCGATCGCGCGCGGCCAGCCGCTTGGAGGTCTTGTAGCCGATCTCCATGTAGTCCACGCCCGACTCCACGCAGGCCCGATACACGGCGCGCACAAACTCGTCGCTGAAGCGGTGGTCGTTGATCAGACCACCGTCGCGAATCGTGCAGTCCAGGACTTTGATTTCGGGCCGATACGTGATCCAAGGCGCGTTCACATCAAACTCCTTAGATAATCCTGACCATGCGGGCAGGGCATAGGCGGGCCGCTGGCGGTCGATCACGATGAAGTCGGGGCTGGAGGAAGTTCGGGATGCTTGGTCGGAATGCACGAGTGGACCTCCAGCAACCGTGGGGGGCGGCCGTGGAAGTCCAGGTCTGGGTTCTATCAGGGTCCATTCTCGCTGCTGTCGCGTGGGCTGTCAACGAATTCTTGCCGCAGTTAACATTCACTCTTATGGGTTGGCTGTGGAATGGGTCTTCTGGCCGCGGAGCAGGGGTGAAACTTGGGTTGGACACACGCCCTGGCCGGCTGGAGACGGAGATTTGTCCCCCCGATTCTCGTGCGCTTTGTTGCTTGGGGGCGGTCATACCGTTATTTTGTTGGATATCTCGTCCTGAGGAGTGGCACGGTGCAC
Source organism: uncultured Planctomycetales bacterium (assembly GCA_937889015.1). Lineage (GTDB taxonomy): Bacteria > Planctomycetota > Planctomycetia > Pirellulales > Thermoguttaceae > CALARR01. The sequence goes on from CALARR010000080.1 coordinate 1,344, forward strand.
TACGCCCTCCGTCTGTGCGGAATGATCGACCCTCAGACCAGCAATGCCACCGGGGCGACCAACGGAAGCCGGGCTTCCTGCGGCCTTCGCCCGCTGCGCGGCGGCTTGCGGTTCTGAACCCCCATCGCCAAAGGAGCGCGCCATGGAATTCTCGGACCACGAAGCCTTTCATCCCCGTTGCTGTCCTTGCGGCTGCCACACCGAGCCGGTGGCAGGAATCGACCGCCGTGTATTTCTGGGAGGAGCCGCCCTGGGAGGGCTGGCCCTGGGCGGGATGACCTGGTCGGCAATTTCGGCCGCCGAGCCACAACTGCCCGCGGCGCCGCCGCGGCGCGCCCTGGTCGTGAAACCGGCCTTCTTCTACCGCACCTACACTCCGCGGCCGCAGTCCAGTTGGCGATCCTGGGGCGGCATCGAGACCCAGCAAGACGCTGACGGGGAAGTGGCGCGCATCAACGAGGAGTTGAAGAAGCTCCAGGCCGAGGCCGATTTCCCTATGAAGGTTCTGCCCCTAGCCGCGGTCCACAACGTCAAGGAATTGGAGCAGGCGGCGGACCTGCCATCGGCCGACGTCCTCCTGGTCTACGCGGCCAACGGCGATCTGAAGGGACTGGACTTGCTGGGCAAGCAGGTGGTGTTCTTCATTCGCCACCAGTCCGGGCCGCTGTACCTGTGGTACGAGATCATCAGCCCGCGCTATCTCCGCCAGCACAAGGACCAGAACGCCATTCCGAGCGTCGATCCGGCGGATGTTGTCGTCGACCGGTTGGACGAGGTTGTGTGGCGTCTGCGTGCCCTGTGCGGGCTGGCGAACACCGTGGGCTCGAAGATCCTGGCCATCGGCGGTCCCGGGGCCTGGGCCCAGCCCAAGGATGTGGTGCCCAACCTGGTCCGCGAGAAATGGAAGATGGATCTCCAGACCGTCGGTTACGACGAACTGGGCAAGCTCCTTCAGGAAGCCCTCAAGGACCCGGCCGCCGTGGCCCTGGCCGAACGCCGGGCCACAGAATACCTCAAGCTGCCCGGCACCAAGATGGAGGCCCAACGCGGCTTCCTCGACCGGGCCTTCCTGCTGGAGATGGTGTTCCGCAAGCTCATGACCCAGGCCCAGTGCCGCGCGATCACCGTCAACGCCTGCATGGGCACGATCATGAAGGTCAGCGAGACCACCGCCTGCATGCCGCTGAGTACGCTCAACGACGAAGGTTGGCTGGCTTTTTGCGAGTCGGACTTCGTGGTGATTCCTTCGGGCATGCTGGCGGCGAACATTTCCGGCCGGCCCATGTTCCTCAACGACCCGACCTACCCGCACGACGGCCTGATTACGCTGGCCCATTGCACGGCTCCGCGCAAGCTGGATGGCAAGCAGCTTGAGCCGGTGCGGATTCTGACGCATTTCGAGTCGGACTATGGGGCGGCGCCCAAGGTCGAGATGCGCGCCGGGCAGAAGGTGACGAACATCATTCCCGATTTCGCCTCGCAACGTTGGGTGGGATTCCTGGGCGAGATCGTCAGCGCCCCGTTTCTGCCCATTTGCCGCTCGCAGATCGAAGTGCGTTTCACCTGCGACGCCCAGAAGCTGGCCGAGCGCATGCCGGGCTTCCACTGGATGATGGTCTACGGCGACTGCATGCGCGAGATGGGCTACGCCTTGAAGAAGATTCCCATCGAGTGGGAAGTGTTGGGTTGACGGCGGCGCGCTTCACGCAAACCGCACCGACGCCAACTGCCGGCGAATGCCGCGGCGGAACCGGGCGTCGGGATAGCCCATGATGACCGCCAGGCCGATCTTGTCGTCCTTGGGAATGCCGTGTTTGGCCTTGAAAGCCGCGTTGCGCTCCAGCGCCACGGGCGTGCCCAGCATGCAGGTGCCCAAGCCCAGCGATTCGGCTGCCAGCATGGCGTAGGTGGCCGCAATGTGGGCGTCGGCCGGGTCGCCTGAGGCGGGGCAGTGGAACAACATCACCAGGGGCGCGTCGTAGGTAAAATGGTCGCGGCCAGCCGCCCAATCGGCCGTGATGCCCTGGAACAGCGGACGCACGAATTCGCGCATCACCTGGGCCTGGACTTTGCCCATCATGGGACGCATCAGGGCCAGCATCAGTGGGTGGAACATACGCAGCATCTTGCCGAACCAGGCCACGGCCTCTGCGGCGAACTGGTGTACCTTGTCGCGGCCGTGGAAGACCACGATTCCCACCTCGCTGGGCGGAATGCCCATGGGCGCCGTGCTGGTCATGGCCAGGATCCGGTCGACCGTGGCTCGATCCACCTCTTGCGCCGTGAAGCGGCGGATGCTGCGGCGTGCCAGAAGCAGGGCATCGAGTTGGTCGGCCGTGGCGCGTGGGGATGGCAGGTCGACGAGGTCGTTGGGCGAGAACCGGCGGCCTTCCACGCGGATCGCTGCATTCGGGCAGATGGCCATGCACTGCCCGCAGGCAAAACAGCCCATGAACGACCGCTGGGCGACGCTCACACGGCCTTGGTCCAAGGCCAGGGTGGCTGTGCCGCAGACCTGGGCGCAGCGACCGCAGGCGTTGCAGCGTTGGGCATCGATGGTGGGTACGGCCGATTCCCGAAACGACAGGGTCATGGTTTTGCCTCCGTTGCGTCCCAATATACGGAATGTCCGGCACGGCAACAGAGGGCTCGCGGCCGGTGAAGCCCCCGACGCTTGGGCCCTAACTCGCGGCAGGGGGCCCGCAGACGAGACGAAGCTCTCTGGAGAGGGGCCGAAGAGCCCCGGGCACGATCTCTGGTTCGTATCGTCGGGGGCCGCCATCCCTCGGCCCGGGCCCGGTTGCGGCGCGTGTGGGAAGTCGTCGCACAAGTTGTTATTTTGCTGTGACTTAGAACGACGTTTTTCTTTCCGCTGCCGTTGTGAAAACGCCCCTCAAACGTTATACTTCCGGTTTGATTTTGCAGCCGCGGGAGCCCGGCGTCATGACGCCGGAAACGCCCACCGGTGCATGTGATCCGTAGATGGGGTTTGCAGCGCGAGATGCCCTGCCGTCCACCCTCGGGACGGTTGCGGCGTCTGACAGCTGGGCCCCAATCATAGAGCTGAAAGGTCGTAACAACTTGGCCACCGATTCCACACTGCCTCCCGAACCACCGGACAATGACGGCTTTCCCGAAGACGAAGGGCCCCTCGAGGGCGATATCCAGGGTGGTCGGGTGCTGGAGCTGTCAATCGAGGATGAGCTGAAGGGCAGCTACCTGACGTACGCCATGAGCGTGATCGTCTCGCGCGCGCTGCCCGACGTGCGTGACGGCTTGAAGCCTTCCCAGCGGCGGATTCTGGTCGCGATGAACGACCTGAATCTCACGCCCGGCGCGGCGCGCATCAAGTGCGCGAAGATCTCCGGCGACACCAGCGGCAACTATCATCCGCACGGCGAAAGCGTGATCTATCCGACCCTGGTCCGCATGGCCCAAGAGTGGAACATGCGGCACGTGTTGGTGGACAAGCAGGGGAATTTCGGCTCGGTCGCCGGATTGCCGCCGGCGGCCATGCGGTATACCGAGGCGCGGATGTCGGCCATCACCGCCGTGATGATGGAGGACTTGAAACTCGACACGGTGGACTATGTGCCCACCTACGACGAATCACGCACGGAACCGACGGTCCTGCCGTCGAAGTTTCCGAACCTGTTGGTCAACGGGGCGAATGGCATCGCGGTGGGCATGGCCACATCCATCCCGCCGCACAACCTGGGCGAGATCTGCGACGCCCTGATTCGCTTGATCGACGATCCCCAGGTGTCCATTGACGAACTGATGGAGATTGTGCCCGGTCCCGACTTCCCCACCGGCGGCGTGGTGTGCGGACGGTCGGGAATCCGCCGCGGCTACTATACGGGTCGGGGGACGATTGTGGTCCGCGCTCGGGCGCGGATCGAGGAGGTGGGCAAAGGCCGCAGCCGGATCGTGGTTACCGAGATCCCGTACCAACAGGCGCGCGACCGGGTCGAAGAGCGGATTGCCCAACTGGTCAACGAGGGGCGGATTCCCGGTATCTCGGCGATTCGCAACGAGAGCGATCTGAAGGAGCCGGTGCGCCTGATCCTGGAGTTGAAGCGCGACGCCGATCCGGACGTGGTGCTCAACCAGCTTTACCAGTTCTCCCCGCTGCAGGACAGCTTCTCGATCATCTTGTTGGCGCTGGTCGACGGCAAGCCGCGGGTCCTGCCCTTCAAGGGGTTACTGGAGGAGTTCATTCGGCACCGGGTGACGGTTATTCGTCGCCGAACGCAGTACCTGCTGAGCAGGGCGCGCCAGCGCAAGCACACCGTGGAAGGATTGCTGCTGGCCTACGCGAACATCGACGAGGTGATTCGCGTGATCCGCACTTCGTCGACTCAGGCCGAGGCCAAGCAGCGGTTGATGACCATCGAGTGCCCTTCCGCCCTGATGCAGCGTGCCCTGGGCGAAGAGGGTTTTGGCCAGTACCAGGAAGAGCGCGGGGTGCGCGAAAGCTATACGCTGACCCCCGTCCAAGCCGACGCCATTCTCCGCCTGACGCTGGGGCAGTTGGTGAATTTGGAGCAGGAGAAACTGGGCGAGGAGCATCGCAAGTTGTTGGACGACATCCGCGAGGACTTGCGGATCCTGTCCGACGAGCAGAATATTCTGCAGATCATCCGCCAGGACCTGCAGGAGATGAAACGCCGCTTCGGCGACGAGCGCCGCACGGAAATCAGCGGCGATGAAGTCGGCGAGATCGAGATGGACGACCTGATTCCCGAAGAAACCATGGTCGTTTCGATCAGCAGCAACGGCTACATCAAACGCACTCCTGTCTCGGCCTACCGGGCCCAGCATCGCGGCGGCAAGGGGCTCACCGGGGCCAAGACCGAGGAAGAAGACCCGATCCAGCACTTGTTTATCGCCAGCACGCACGCCTACCTGATGTTCTTCACCAATCAGGGCAAGGTCTACTGGCGCAAGGTCTATGACTTGCCGCAGTCGGCGCGCGACAGCCGCGGCCGCGCGGTCGTAAACCTGCTGAGCCTGGCCGAGGGTGAGCAGATCGCCGACTGCCGGCCGGTGCGCGACTTTGACAAGCCGGGCCACCACCTGATGATCGCCACGGCCCAAGGATTGGTGAAGAAGACCGACCTGGCGGCTTACAGCCGGCCGCGGCCCAGCGGCATCATCGCCATCAAGCTCCGCGAAGGGGACGAACTGGTCGACGTGGTCATCACGCGGCCGGGCGACGAAGTGGTGCTGGCCACGGCCCACGGCATGGCGATCCGCTTCAAGGAGTCGGACGCGCGGCCGATGGGCCGCGACTCCAGCGGCGTCAAAGGCATCAGCCTGGTCGGCGACGACCACGTGGTGGGCATGGTCGTGGCCGATCCCGACGCCTGCCTGCTGACCGCCTGCACCAACGGCTATGGCAAGCGGACCCCCTTCGGCCCCAATTCGGCTGAAGATCTGCCGGAAGGAGCCGAATCCGACGGCTCGGCCGAGACCGAGACCACGGCGGAGGCGGGCGAGGAGGAAGAAGGCGTTTCCTCGCAACGTTCCTATCGCGCCCAACGGCGCGGCGGCAAGGGATTGCGGGATATCAAGACCACCGACCGCAATGGGCCGGTGGTGGGCATCGTGCGGGTCGACGACCTGGACGAGGTGATGATCATGACCACGCGAGGCAAGATCCAGCGCATCCCGGTCAACGACATCAGCATCGTCGGCCGCAACACGCAAGGCGTGCGGATCATGAGCCTGGAAGAAGGCGACCGGTTGGTGGCGGTGAAGCGCGTGCCGCACGAAGAGGGCAACGGACCGCAAGCGGAAGGCGAGGCGTCGTAGAGCACCATCGTGGCGGGGGCCGGCCCGGCTGTATTCGGAGTTTGTTGCGTCTCAGGCAAGCGATGCCGTGAGGCCGACCATCGGGAGACCGGTTTTACCGCGTAACGGCCGGGACAGCCACGACATCCCTTTTCTGACACCCAATATCCTTCAGGATTCGTCGTTTCTCATGTCGCAGCGCGCCCTGATTACCGGCAGTTCGGGCTTTGTCGGCGGGCATCTGGCCGAACACCTCCTGGCGTGCGGCGATCAGGTGCTGGGGGTCGCGCCCGCCGCGCCGCCGCCGGCCACCGGGCGGCCCCTGCCGGAGGGCGTGGCGAGCGTGCTCTTCGACCTGACGGCGGCCGATCCCTTTCCGCCGGAGAGCCGGCGGCAGATTCGGGATTTCGCCCCCACGCACATCTATCATTTGGCAGCGATCAGCGTACCGCAGGAGTGCGGTCAGCAGGAGCCGTCACCCCTGGCGTGGCAGATCAACGTGGCGGGAGTCGAACGCGTGCTGCAACTGGCCCTCCAGTTGCCGCTGGTCCCGCGGCTGTTCTTCACCAGCACCAGCCACGTCTACCAGCCGGTGAACCGCGAGGCTCCCTACGTCGACGAGCAGGCCCCCCAGGGGCCCATCAACGCCTATGGCCGCACCAAGTGGGCGGCGGAACAACTCCTGCTGGAGGCGGCGCGCAAAGAGCAGGCCGAAGTAGTGATCGTGCGCTCCTTCAAACACACCGGCCCCGGCCAGGGGCCGCAGATGATGGTCCCCGAGTGGGCCGCCCAGTTCGTGGCCGGCGCCGATCCGGTCGTCATCCGCTCGCGCAGCTCGTATCTCGATCTGTGCGACGTGCGCGACGTGGTCCGCGCCTATCGCCTGCTGGCCGAGAAAGGCCAATCGGGTGAAGCCTACAACGTGGGCTCCGGTCTGAACCGTTCCTCGGGCGAGATCTTCGACTGCCTGCAGAAATTGGCCGACCCGAACCGCCGCATGACCGAGATTCGGCCCATGTTCAAGCAGGAGCCCATCGCCGATATCTCCAAGATCCATCGGCATTGCGACTGGCAGCCACAGATCGCCCTGGAACAGACTCTGACCGATACGCTGGGGTGGTGGCAGCAGCGTGGCGGCAAGCCGTAAGGCGCGGCCCGCACGCGAAGGACTGCCGTTTCTCGCGCGTGGGTCCGCGGTCGCTCGCCGCGGCAGGCCATGCACAGCGGCCGCGGAAAAACGCATGGCCACGCAAAAAGCGTGGCCATGGCTTCCATCATCTCCGATTTGGGTGACGCACTACACTAGTGCTTTGTCAAATCTTGGTTTTCGGGTTGAGTCGAGTCTGGCAACCGTGAATCTGGACGAATCAACGAACTGCCACCCGAACGTTGAGCATTGACAAAGCACTAGAAACGTTTGGAAATCTGCAGGCCCGCTTCGTCGGCGGCCGCCGTGCTGGTGATCGAGGTGCCAGCCAGGTTGCCGTGCGCGGTGCGCCACGGGCCGGAGACCGAGTTCTCGAAGCAGTGCACGTAGGACAAGGCGACCGACCAGTTCTCGGCGAACGTGTAGGACAGGCCCGTGTGCAAGGTGTGCTGGATGATCAACGGCGACGCCACGTTGTACATGGCCGACGAGGACGAGATCGGGTTTTCGTTGAAGCAGTAGCCGGCGCGCAAGTAGAGCTTCTCGCTGATCTGCCGCTGGACGCCGAAGCAGACGGAGAAGATGCTCCGCCATCCCAGGCCGAGCAACTCGCCTTCACTGCCATATCCCCGGTCTTGGAATCCCTGGGCGTTGGCATAGTCGAAGTAGCGCACGTCGCAGGCGAAGACCCAGTCCTCAAAGCCCGAGTAGGCCGTGCCCAACGAGGCGATCAGCGGATAGTCCAGATCGTAGGTCACGGTGCGCGCGTAGCCCAAATTGTCTTCCGACTTGTAGCGGAAGGGCTCCATCCACTGCGGGCTCTTGATCGTGGCGCCGAAGTGCCAGCCCAAATCCGTCACCGTATAGACGCCCGCCTGGCAGCCGCCGCCCCAAGCATAGCGCGTGCCCACACCCGAGGAGTAATTGTCATAGGCGCCGTAGGCCGGGCCGAGGAACAACGGGCTGGCGATCAGCTTCGCCATGGTGACCGTGGGGGCAAAGCCCACCGACCAGTGCTCGTCCAAGGCATAGGCCGCGGTGGGCGCAATCTGCACAATGTCGACCTCGGCCGACAACCGCCCCAAACCGATGCCGTAGGGCGGCTGCGGAGTGAGAACCGGATTGGTCGAGCTGGCCGAGTAGTTCACGCGCGATCCGCCGATGCCGTAGATCCCCAAACCGTAGGTCCACGGTGAGTTGGCGACCTGGTGGACAAAGGCCATGCAGGGAACAGGGATCGCCCCGGGCTCACTGTTGCTGCTCCCGGACATGGTCGCGCCCGGCACGCCCGGCCCCAGGGCGTTGGCGTTCACGCGCGAAGCCACTTCCGTGTCGGGCAGGATCAGGCCCATGCCAAAGGTCATTTCCGAGGAGTTCAGGCCCGTGATGCTGGCCGGGTTGCAGTGGATCGCTCCGGCCGCGTCCAACGGGGCGGCGACGCCGGCCCCGCCCATCCCTTCGCTGACCGCGCTGACGGCTCGCAGGGCAACGCCTTGACCCAAAGCCGCGGGAACCGATAGCAACCAGGTCATCAGCAGGACAGCCATGATTCCCGGCGCGAGGATGGCCGCAAGACTCCTGCTCGCCATGGTCGGACCATCAGTCAATTGGTATCTCATAAGGTGTCGCCCTTTCATGGTTTGTTGGAAGTCCCCGCATAGGCGGTATTATCGATCGAACACGAATTCCTGATGAATTCGCTTCCACCAGCCCGCAGTCTCCACCAAGTCGGAGCATTCGCCGCTCAAAGGGCGATTCGATCCCCCAGGGCAAGGAGGCAGCAACCGAGACCGGCCTTGCCAGGTCGAAACAGAAGGAATACTCAATAGAGAAACCTTTCTGCCTCGGTAAACCTTGCGGCGCAAGAGGAGTCGCCATGCGAATCACGGTCGTGGGCACCGGCTACGTGGGCCTGGTCACCGGAACCTGTCTGGCCGAGACCGGCAACGACGTATCCTGCGTCGATTGCGATCAAACGAAGATCCAGTTGCTGCAGGCGGGCGAAGTGCCGATCTACGAGCCAGGCCTGGATGAGTTGATCGCGCGCAACGCCGTGGAAGGCCGTTTGCAGTTCACCACCGACCTGGCCGCCGCAGCGGCCCAGGCCCAGGTGATCTTCCTGGCGGTCGGCACGCCACCGGCCGAGGATGGCTCGGTCGACATGACCGCCCTGAACGTGGTCGTGGAGCAGATTGCCCCGCACCTGGCGCCCGAGGCCATCGTGGTCCTCAAGAGCACCGTGCCGGTCGGCACCAACACGGCGGTGGCGCGGCGTTTGCGGGAATTGTCGGGCCGCAATTGCGATGTGGCCAACAATCCCGAGTTCCTCAAGGAAGGCACGGCGATCGACGATTTCATGAAGCCGGATCGCGTGGTGATCGGCGCGCGGCGGCAGGCCGTGATCGACGTCCTTTCGGACCTGTATGCTCCTTACCTACGGACTGACAAGCCGCTGCTGGTCATGTCGCCGGAGAGCGCCGAGATGACGAAGTACGTGGCCAACGCCATGCTGGCCACGAAGATCAGCTTCATCAACGAGATGGCCAACCTGTGCGAACGGACCGGGGCCGACATCAACGAAGTCCGCCGCGGGATCGGCCACGACAGCCGAATCGGTTTCGCGTTTCTGTTTCCGGGCGTGGGCTACGGCGGCAGTTGCTTTCCCAAGGACGTGCAAGCCCTGGCCGCCACGGCCCGGACCAACGGCGTGGAGCCCTGCATCCTGCAGAGCGTGCACGAAGTCAACCGGCGGCAGAAGGACGTGCTCTTCCACAAGATCCACGAGCACTTCCGCGGCGGATTGGCCGGCAAGATGATCGGCGTTTGGGGGCTGGCCTTCAAGCCGGGCACGGACGACATCCGCGAAGCGCCCGCCCTGGTGCTCTTGGATCGCTTGCTGGAGGCGGGCGCGCGGCCGCAGGTCTTCGACCCGGAAGCGACGGCCAACGTGCGGCGGATCTACGGCTCCCGGCTGACCTACTGCGACCATCGCGACGAGGCCCTGACCGGCGCCGACGCGCTGGCGATCGTCACCGAGTGGAAGCAGTTCGTCCACCCGGATTTCGACCACATGCGCCGCCAGATGCGCGGGGCGGTGGTCTTCGACGGCCGCAATCTGTACAACCCGGCGCGCATGTCCAAGGCCGGTTTCACCTACTACAGCATTGGCCGGCCCGTGGCTCGACCCGAGATCGACTGATCGCGCCCAACTCAGGACAGTAGGCTCGGTCGCGGAGAGTCAAGAGAGCGCAGGGTTTTCACAACAGATCCTACTTGGACCCCTTGCGCGGGCTTTTGGGCTTGGCACGAGCCCCAGCGCGCAGGCGGTGCAGAAAGGCCGTCAGATCGGGCGGCAGCGCGGCTTCGAAACGCAGGTGCTCGCCGGTCACTGGATGCTCGAACCCCAACTCGGCCGCGTGCAAGGCCAGGCGCGGGGCGCCGCTGGCGTCGGCCAGCGGTGCGCCGAACAGGGGCTGGTGATAGACCTTCTCACCGCACAGCGGATGGCCCTGCTCGGCCAGGTGAATGCGGATCTGGTGCGTGCGGCCGGTCTCCAGGCGGCACTCGACCAGCGTATAGCCCTCCAGGTCTTCCAGCGGCTTGATGTGCGTCACCGCGTGTTTGCCCAACTCCGGATGCGTGGTGCTTCCGCGTCGGCCGTCGCCGCGATCGCGCACCAATCGGCTGGCGATCGTCTGGGCCGGAACGCGGCCCTGGGCAATCGCCAGATAGCGGCGATGGGTCACATGGTGGCGGAACTGCTGGGCCAGGTGCCGCTCGGCCAGCGCCGTGCGCGCAAAGACGATCAGGCCGCTCGTTTCGCGGTCCAGGCGGTGGACGGGGCGCACAGGCAGAGGCGGCCCCTTGCTCTGCCTGCGCGGCGGATGCTTCTTGGCGCCGGCGGCCTGGGCCGATTTCATCTCGCCGGGCCGGACCGCCGGACCCTGCACGCGCGGGTTTTTGGCCAGGATGCGCGGCAACATCTCGTCGAGCGTGGGCTGTAGCTGACGCCGTCGCTTGGGCCAGTCGCGCTCCTCGGCGTGCCGCACGGTGGTTACGCCGGACGGCTTCTCGACGACCACCACATGTTCATCCAGGTAGTAGATCCGCACGGCCTGCGCGCTGGGCGGAGGGGCCATCGAGTGCGGCAAGACCTTGACCACGTCGCGCAGGGTCAGACGCCGGCCCGCGTCCATGCACAGATTGCCGCTGACCATCACGCGCCGCGATTGCAGTAACTTGCGGATCTGCGACCAGCTTTGGCCGGGCAGCCAACCGCGCAAGGCCGCCGAGAGAGTCTGGTCCACCTGGTTGGGCAGAATTCGAAAGATCTGGTCTTCGGCCATCGGAATCCGGATGGTGTTTTGCGGCGCGCAGGGTGCCACGAGCGGTTTGTCCCGCAGGCGAAACCGCGGGGACCTTGTCCACCCGGGGGCCACGCGGATCCCACTCCTGGGAATGCAAACACGGGGCACGTACCTGCGACTGCCTCTATTCTTGCCTGGAACGGCCGTCAGGCACAGGGGGGGCCGCAGCCAACCCGGGCGGTTTGATCCAGAACAAGGTGATCCCGGCGATCAGCAATCCCAGCGCACAGGCCTGAAACACGATGCCCAACGGCACCTGGGCGTCTTTCAAGGCCCCCCCGGCATAGACCATCACCCCGCCGGCCGCGGTGCCGATGAAGTTCAGGAATCCGTAGCCCGTGGCGCTGTAACGGCGATCGACCAGTTCGCGCAGGATGGGCATTTGGTTGGCGTCGAAGAAACCGCGGCCCAGTCCAAAGACCACCAAGCCGGCCACGGCCAGTGGCAGCGATTGGGTGGAAGCCGCCAGGAACAAGAAGGGGCCAGCCGCACAGTAACCCATGGCCGGCACCAGGGCTCGGCCGCGGCGGTTGACGCGGCTCCAGCGATCGGCCCAGGCCCCGCCCACCAGCACGCCCACCAGCGAAGCGATCTGGATATAGCCGGTGGCCGACATGCCCGCCGCGCCCAATCCCAGCGAGAACTGTTCTCTGAGATAGGTCGGCAACCAGCCGTAGATGGTCCAGTTGACGATGCCCACCAGCACGTTCAGGGCAAACAGGAGTTGGAAGCCACGTTGCGTGAACAGGGCGGCCAAGACGCCGTGCCAAGGCTCGACCGCTGGTTGGGCGGCGCCCGCTTCGCGCGGCTCGCCCGGCGTATCGCGCAACAGGCACAGCAACACCAGGGCATAGACGACTCCGATGGCTCCGAAGACCTCGAAGCCGCAGCGCCAGCCGTAGCTTTCGGCGATATAGCCGCCGATCCCGCCCAGCGAGGCCCCGGCGTAGATCCCGGTCATGTGCAGCCCGGTGGCCAGAGACCGGGTCGGTCCGCGGTGATAGTCGGCGATGAGGGCCAAGGCGGCGGGGATGTAGCAGGCTTCGCTGATGCCCATCAAGGCCCGGGCCCAACACAGTTGCTCGAATGTCTGGGCCCGGCCGCTGAGCCAGGTGGCGGCCGACCAGAAGAAGAGGCTGCCGACAATGACGCGTGCCCGGCCCAGTCGGTCGGCCAGGTAGCCGCCCACCGGACTCAAGGCGGCATAGACCCAAAGAAAGACCGAAGTCAACAGACCGAAACGCGCGTCGCTCATCGCGATGTCGGCCATCACGGCATCGCGCATCGTGGTGATCATCAGCCGGTCCAGGTAGTTCAGCAGCGCGACCAGCCACAGCAAGCCGACCACGATCCAGGCATATTGCTTCCAGGAGCGCATCATCGTCCACCTTCATCGGTTAGCAATGTCCACACGGCCGGCGTGCGATAGCCGGGGCGCGCCTCGCCATTGGCGATCACGGCCCGGCCTTCCCAAACGGCGGTTGGCGCCGTAGCCAGCGAAAAGGGCGCCGTGCCCGGCACCGTCCACACATCACGCCGCAGGTCGTAGGCCAGCACATCGCGGGGAAACCCCGGATGTTCCGTTTCCGGCTTGAAACCCAATCGCGTGCCGTCGTCCCCGCTGATCACCAGCAACTGCGTGCCGCGCATGAGCGGGGCGGGCGAGGGGGCGGCTACGGCCGAACGGGGCAAGTCGGCCAGCCGCTGCCAATCCCGGCCCGGCGTGTAACGCCACGCATCGCGCAGATACTCGCGCACGGGCTTGCCGTCCGAGCCGCGCGTGAGCCTGGTCCCGCTGAACAGGTAGAACGATCCTTGGGCCGCCCCGGCCGTGGCCAGCATCCGCTCGGGGCCAGGGCAGGCCGGCAACTCCTGCCAGGCGGCATCGGGCCGCGACAGGTCGAGACTCCACAAGGTCTTCAGGCAGTCGGTGGAGTCGGGCCGCTCGATGCCGCCCACGACGTACAGCGTGTGGTCCAGCAGCGCACCGCTGGCAAAGGCGCAGGCCTTGGGCAAGGGAGCCAGTGACACGACCTCGATGCGCTGGCCTGTCCAGTGCAGTCGAAAGACGTCGCGAAAATGCCCCTGCGCATCGCCGCCGCCGACGCAGACCACGCCCTCGGGCACGGTCACGCTGATGCCATAGGCCACGGGTCGAGGCAACTGGCCGACCACTTTCCACGGGCCGCCGGCGTGCGGCAGCAGGAAGATCGAATCGTACCAGACCTTCGTGCCGCCGTCCCAGGGGCGCCGCTGGGGGAAGTTCGCGCCGCCGGCCACGATCAGGGCCCGGCCGCTCACGCCCGTAAAGGGCGCGGCAAAACCCTCGCGGTCGGGCAGGGGCGGCAGTTGCTGCCAGTGGAGTTCAGCGCTCACGGAATCCTCCTTTGCGGATGCGGCCCAAGCCGTACGCGCGTGGTCAAGACCGACCGCCAGGGCAATGGCCAATGAGAATGAAAGCAGGTGTAACGATCGATTGTGCATGGTTGCTGTCTCCGGATAACGACTGCGAACGAATGTGGATCACGAATAAGACCAGGAGCCGGCTCCAGGACCCGTTGGTAGATCGGTCTTGTTGGTTTGGGGACAGGCGTTAGAGCAGCACCTCTGTCATCCAGATCGGGCAGGGGCCGCGTTTCTGGCCATGATAGTAGAAGAGGAGCCAGCGCCGACCTTCCAGGTGCAGCAGCCACGGATAACCCAGGTCGGTGTGCGGCGAGCCTTTGATGTTTGGGAACTCCAGCAGCACGCGCTCGCGCTGGAACTCGAGCGACCTGGCATTTCCCCGCCACAGCCAGATGCGGCTATTCTGGTTCTTGCTGGCGGTGCGTTCGGTGGTCAGGACGAACAATTCGCCGCGCTGGTTCGGGTCTTCCACGGCGCACGGCGCCGCGAGTCGGGCCGTGGCGGGGTTCTCGGCGTCGAGGGCGGAAAGCTGCGTCGACCACGTGCGGCCGGCATCGTCGGAGACGGCCACGTATTGCCGGCCTACCGCCGCGGCGGCGTCCCGGAGCGGCTTCTTGCTGGAGCGGAGAAAGGCGATGAGCCGTCCCTCCGAGGCCAGCAGGACGGGTTCCAGCGCCGGCACTTCGGAGATGCGCCGCGGCTGGCCCCAGTGACCTCCGTGATCGGCGGAAACCGACATCCAGATGCCCTCCGTGTGCGGCCGCGATCCCGGACGGTAGTGACCGAGCACGGCCAGGCCATCACCAGCAATCGGCACGACATTGCCGAAAACGGAGCCGGTCTTGTCCGGGCCGAGCGTCGAGGTGTCCACCGCTGTCCAGGTCAAGCCGTCGTCCGCGGAGCGCCAGCCGAAGATGTGGTTCGTCTCGTCGCCGCTATAGGCCATCGCCAGCAGGACCAGGGCTCCATCGCCGGCGAGGCCGAGCGCCAGATTGCCGCAACAGGTATAGTCGCTGCCGCGGCCGAACTCACGGAGGATGTTGAGCTTCGAGAACGTCTGCGCGCCGTCGGTCGAGCGTGCCACCGCCGGGCAGCCGCCGCCGTGGTTGCCGTGAAACTCGCCCGCCACACAGGCCAGCACGATGCTGCCCTGCGGAGTGCGAACGACTTTGTTCCACGAGAGGTGCGCCAGGCGCGGGTCCTCGGGCGGAGGCAACGCGATGCGGACCTCGGCCCCGGATGGGTTGGTGGCGGCCCAGGGTGGTGCAGCAGCCTGCGCAGCTAAGGGCGCGAGCAACAAAGCGGTGAAGACAAAGACGTGCTGCATGACAGTCCTTTCAACGCGGTATCACGAGTCAGCGGCCGTTCTTCAGAAACGCGGACACGTCACGGCCGTCCAGCAACCAGCTCAGGTTGAACGAGACCACGTGGACGGCTTCGTAGCAGCCGGTCGGGCCGCCTTCGAAGACCAGGTAGATCTTCCCCTGGCTGGGAGTGCCGGTGCGTCCCACGCCGAGATTGGAATAGGCACTGGGACCGTCATAGACCAGCCGCTTGACCG
>CALARR010000081.1 GCA_937889015.1 uncultured Planctomycetales bacterium
GAACGGTTTTTTCTTCAAGGCCAATATCTGATAGACTCCTTATTGGCGTTGGATGGCATGCCGGCAATCCACGGCCAGCACATCCTCCAAAATGACGTTGGTGTTGGGCGCGCAAGGATGCGCGGTCTCCGCCGTCTTCTTCCGTGCGGACGCGTGGTCCTGCACGTCGATGGCATATACGGCCTGTTCCGCGTAGACGTGGCGGACCGTGATGTTGTCGGTCCCGTCGCTCACTTCGACCGCCCCGCGCAGATAGCCCTTCTTGAGTCTCACGTTCTCCACCGACACGTTGCGGATCCGCTGCCCGCGGTTCCCTCCGCTGATCGACACCAGATCACGGCCGTCTTCTCCCAAGAGCTCTCAAAAAGGCCGGCAAGGCGATTGTGGACGCCGCGTACTGTCTCGATTCGCCGGGTGCAAACGGAGGCCGAGGGCCTACTTGCCCAGCAGCCGGGGTGTGACCAGCCAGCGCAATTCGCCGGCGCCTTCGGCCGGGCGTTCGTCGAACCGCAGCGCGGCCATGGCCGCCTTGGGGAAGTCGACGGCGGCCCGGCCGCCGCCGATCAGCAGGGCCGTCAGGCGTCCCACGTCGGGCGCGTGGCCGACCCAGCAGATCTCGTCGTGAGTCCAATCCTGCTGGCCCATCCACTTCAGCAGGCCGCGCAGGTCCGAGCCGGGGGCCAGTTCTTCGCGTTCGAAGACCTTCGGCCGTGCCGGCGAGCCTTCGGCCAACAACTCGGCGGTCTGGACACAACGCACCAGGGGGCTGGTGACGATCGCCTTCGGAGCGAAGTCGCGTTTTACGAACCAGGCCACGACATCGGCGAAACGGCGCCGGCCTTCAGCGGTCAACGCGCGCTGGCGGTCGTCGCCCGACGGACCGTAGTCGGCAGCCCAGGCATGACGGACAATGTAGAGCAACATCGATGGCTGTGGGGATAGGTCATGGGGAATGGAAAGGTCTTGTCCGAACGCAGAATCATCCGTTGCGTGGGCTGCGCAGGGGCACCTCGATCAATTGCGGCGCGTCGCCGGCCAGCGACTTCTGCACCACGTCGCTCAGTTCGTCCGGCTGATCCACGCGCCGCGCCGCCACGCCCAGCGACTGGGCCAGGCCCACGTAGTCGATCGCCGGGGCCACCACGTCCAGGCCCACGAACCGGTCGCCCATCGCGGCCGGCAGCCCCAGCACTCGGGCGCAGTCCTTGAGGATCCGGTACTCGGTATTGTTGCCGATGACGAAGGTGACGGGAATGCGGTAATGCGCGGCGGTCCACAGACCCTGGATGCCGTACATGGCCGAGCCGTCGCCGAGGATCGCCAGCACGGGCCGATCGGGCCAGGCCAGGCGCACGCCGATGGCGCAGCCCAATCCCCATCCCAGAGCCCAGCCGCCGTGCCCGAAGTAGCCGCTGGCCGTGGGCAGCGCCCCGCTCCGCTCCAGGTATCGCTCGCACACGGTGGGCGCCTCTTCGATCACGGCCACGTTGTCGGGCAGGACCCGGGCCAGGCTGTCCATGAAGCCCAGGGGGGTCATGGGCCGGGACGTTTGCTGGCTTTCGGCCTTGCGGCGCAGGGCCTCGCGCAGGGCGGCATGCGCTGCAGAACGCTGCCGCAACCGCTGCCGCGCTGCTTCTTGCTGGTCGGGGGACATGCAGGCGTCCAGCAGGCCGGCCAATTCGTCCAGGGCCGGTTTGGGATGGCCGATGAGGCCGACTTCCGGCGGATAGTTCTTGCCCAGTTCCCAGGGATTATCGTCCAAGTGCACCAGGCGCCCTTTTTCGGGCACGGTGCGCGCCGGCTCGTGATAGATGTACTGTTGCGGCAGTTTCATGCCGGCCACCAGCAGCACGTCGAACTCGGCCAAGCGCTGGCGCACGTCGGGCGACCAAAGCGGAAGCGGCTCGGCCGAAAGGGGATGATGGGCCGGAAAACAGCAGCGCGCGTGCGAGGAGGTCGCCTCCTGGATCACGGGCGCGCCGAGGCGCTCGGCCACGGCCACCAGCTCGCGCACCGCGTCCGCCTCGCAGATCCGGCCGCCGGCCAGGATGCCCGGATTGCGCGCTCCGCTCAAAAGCAATGCCGCCCGGCGCAAGGCGTCTGCGGGCGCGCGGACCAAGGGATCTGGCAAGCGCGGCGCGGCCAGATCCATCTCGGCGCAGGCCATCTGCACGTCCAGCGGCAAGGAGAGGAAGACCGGTCCGGTCGGCGGAGTGACCGCGGCCTGGATCGCCCGGCGAACGGCCGAGGGCAGATCCTCCACGCGCTGGACTTCGGCGGCCCACTTGGTCCAGGGGCGTGCCACGCGGACCATGTCGCCCCACAAGATGGGTTCTTCGAAGGCCAGCCGGCGATCCTGCTGGCCGGCCGTCACGATCAGCGGGGTGCCGGTGCGATAGGCGTTGTAGAGCATGCCCATGGCATTGCCCAGCCCGCAGGAGATGTGCAGGTTGACGACGCCCGGCATGCGCGAGGCCTGGGCATAGCCGTCGGCCATGGCCATCGCCGGCACCTCTTGCAGGGCCAGGATGTAGTCCAACCGCAGCTCGTCGACCAGGGCGTCCATCAAGGGCAGCTCGGTCGTGCCCGGATTGCCGAAAACGTAGCGCATGCCGTGGTCGGCGAGCATGCGCACCAGAGCTTCAATACCGCTGAGCATCGTTTGTTGCCTACTCCCAGGGGGGCGAGCCGGGGGCCCCGTTGAAGCGAGGGTGTCTGCCGCGAGCCGTGACGCGCCGGTGCGATCGCCCGGCGATGGCATGGGATATCGTAGCAGCAGGCCTGACGGCATGGAAACCCCGGGGGTCGAACGGGGCAGACGGCTCGGAGGGCAGTGGCCAGCCGAGGAACTCAACAGGTGATTTGTGGGCCGGGTTCTGCGCTGCTATCCTGAATGGCAGCGGCACAGCCGGTTGCTATGGCTCCGCGGATGGCGATGGCCGCAATCGGGGGAGCGCGGAGTCACGGGGACCGGCTTGCGCACCCCGCCGGAGTCCGGCTGTCGGCGCATGCCGCGCGTAACACCGAAGCGAACTGTTGCCTCCTCACCATGCCTGCCGCTTCCTCAATCCTTGTGACCGGCGCCTTGCGCACCAAGATCTCGCAACAGGTCTACGACTGGCTGCTGCGGCGTCTGCTGGCGCGCGAGTTGAAGCCGGGCGATCAGGTGAACCGCCGCCAGGTGGCCGAGCAATTGGGGATCAGCGTGGCGCCCGTGCTGGAGGCCATGGTGCAACTGGAGTGGGAGGGGTTTCTGCACACGCGTCCGCGGATCGGGACGGTGGTGGCCCAGCCCGACGCTCAGAAGGTCTTGGGGCGGATGATCCTTCGCGAGGCCCTGGAGGCCCAGGCGGCCCGGTTGTGTTGCGGGGCGCCGGTGTGCCAGCATCGCGTGCGGTTGTTGGACCTGGCCGAGAGGGTGGACGCCTCCGACGCGCGCGTCGAGGCGAACTGGCGCGCGGAGATCGCCTTCCACCGTAGTCTGGTGGAATTGACCGGGTGCCAGGAGTTGGTGGACGCCTTTGACCAGGTGGCGCGGCACAGCCTGTTTCACGCGGTGAACGAGTTGCTGCCGCCGCCGTCCCAGAAGCGCGACCCGCACGCTCACGTGGGCCTGATGCAGGTTCTCATGACGGCAGGCCCAGACCAGGCCGAGGCCGCCATGCGCAGGCATCTTGAAGCGCGTCGTGTGAGCTTGTTGACTTGAGGAGTGATGCGGACAGGTTCATCGAGCCGGTCCCTGGGCCGCCCGAGGTGGCTGTGGCGGTTTTTTCGGAAAGCGTTCTTACTCTTGCTGGAGCACCGAGCATGAAGTCATTCCGAGCGCGTTGCACAGTTTGGATTCTGGTGGTGATGGTGGCATGGCTGTGTTGGGCCGCCAACAGCGTGGCCGGGGCCGAGGGCTTTTCGCTGCGGGACAAGCCGGGCGAGTACCTGGACGTGCTGCACGACGGCCGGGTCGCCGCACGCTACATGTACGCCTGCGACACCTCCACCCCCGAACGCACGGTCGAAACCAACAAGCCCTATCTGCACGTGTTCGACGCCGCGGGCCGCGCGCCGATCACCAACGGTCCGGCCGGACTGTATCCGCATCATCGCGGCATCTTCATCGGCTGGAACAAGATCGAGTGCGCGGGCCAGGTCTACAATTCCTGGGCGGTGCGCGACGGGGTCATGCTGCACAAGCAGTTCCAGCACCGCCAGGCCGATGCGCGGCAGGCCGCGTTCACGGCCCTCGTTCACTGGAACGACGCCCAGGGCGCTCCGTATGTGGAAGAAACACGCACGATGACTTTGCGCCGCGGTCCGGGTGCAGCGCGTTTGCTCATCGACTTCACGGCCCTGCTCAAGGCGGTTTGCGGCGACATGAAACTGGGCGGCAACGCGGATCACGGCGGCGTGCAGTACCGCGCGGCGAATGAACTCGACCTGGACAAGACCGTGTACGTCTTTCCCAAGCTCAACGCCGATCCGAAGGCCGACGTGGATTATCCCTGGGTGGGCATGAGCTATACGCTGGCTGGCCAGCGCTACAGCGTGGTGCACATGAACCATGCGCAGAATCCGCAGGGCACGCTGTATTCGGCCTACCGCGACTACGGCCGCTTCGGCGCGTTCTTCGAGGGGCAGATTGCCAAGGGGCAGACGTTGACGGTCAAGTACCGGTTGCTGGTGGCCGACGGAGAAATGCTCGACGCGGCCTTGGTCCAGGCCTCGTGGGATGAGTTTGCGGGAAAGGCGAGCGCCTCGCCCGTGCCGCCGACCACGGTCCGGCCGGCGGATGCCAAGGCGGCGAAGAAGCCGGCGGTCAAGCCCACAGAAAAGCCCGCCGCCAAGGCGGCTCCCGTTCCCAGCAAGCAGCCGTGATCCGCTCCACCTTCTGCGTCTTGATCTTCGCCGTCCTCCCCGCCGCGGTTCCGACCGTGGCCCAGGAGCCACGCGCGGCCGCTCCCGACCCAACCGCCCTGCGACTGGAGATGGCCCGGGCGTTCGTTGCGCAAATGGCGGCCGGGCAGTTCGACCAGGCCGTCGCGCCCTTCGATCCGACCATGGCGCGCGCCCTTCCGGCCGGCAAGCTGCAGGAACTCTGGACGGGCCTGACGAGACAATACGGCCCGTTGCAGCAGGCCACCGAAACTCGGACGGAGCGCGTCCGGCAGTACGAGGCGGTCTACGTGGTCTGCGAGTTTCAGCGCGGGAGGCTCGAAGCCAAGGTGGTCTTTACCTTGGAGAGCAAGGTTGCGGGATTGTTCTTCCTTCCCGCGGGGAAATATCGACCGGCTTCCTATGTCGAGCCCTCGAAGTTCGACGAATCGGAGATCCAAGTCGGCGGCGGCGTCTGGAATCTGCCCGGCACGCTCTCGCTGCCCAAGGGCGAAGGCCCTTTTCCGGCCGTGATTCTGGTGCATGGTTCCGGCCCCCAGGACCGGGATGAGAGCATCGGCCCCAACAAACCCTTCCGGGACCTGGCGCAGGGCCTGGCTTCATGCGGAGTCGCCGTCCTGCGATATGAGAAGCGCACCAAGCACCATCCGCTCAAGATGGCCTTGTCGGTCGGCTCCATCACCGTGAAGGAGGAGACCGTCGACGACGTGGTCGCCGCCTTCGACGCGCTGACGTCCCATGAGAAGATCGATCCGAAGCGGATCTTCGTGTTGGGCCATAGCCTCGGTGGGATGCTCCTGCCCAGGATCGGGAAGGCCCGGGAAGGCATCGCCGGTTTCATCAGCCTTGCCGGCTCGACACGGCCCATGGAAGATCTGGTGCTGGACCAGACCCGCTACCTGCTTGCGTTGCAGGGGGAGCCTGGCGAGGAAGCGCAGAAGAAGCTCGACGAACTTGGACGCCAGGTGGCCATGGTGAAGTCGGCCGAGCTGGCCCAGGACACACCTTGGCACGAGTTGCCGTTGGGGCTGCCGGCGCGATACTGGCTGGACCTGCGCGGCTATGAGCCCGCCGAGGCGGCCACGGAATTGCGGTGCCCCATGCTCTTCTTGCAGGGCGAACGGGACTATCAGGTGACGATGGCGGATTTCGCCGGCTGGAAGAAATCGCTCGGATCGCGCCCCGACGTGACGTTCATTGCGTATCCCAAGCTCAACCACCTTTTTGTCGAAGGCGAAGGGCAGAGCACGCCGGCGGAGTATTCGATCCCGGGCAATGTGGCGAAAGTCGTCGTGGATGATATTGCGAAGTGGATCGCAGGAGCCAGGTGAGTCACCGCCACGCGCGGCCTTTGGCCGGGGAAGGCGGAAAGAGGCTTTGCTACTCACAACCCAGAGAAAGGTCGCGAGGATCATGGACCGAAGAACGTTCATCAAGATTTCTGGCGCAGTGGCGGCTCAGGCGGCGGTCGTTTCCGCCCGAGCAGGCGCCGCGCAAACGCAGGCAACTTCCCCGGCACCGGCCCTGGTCAATCCGTTCCAGCAGGAGGGACAGTGGTTCAAGGCGGCCCTCCACGTCCACACGACCGCTTCGGACGGGGACGTCGACCTGGCCACGCGCCTGGGGCAATATCGCGCGGCGCGCTACCAGGTCGTCGCGGTGACCGACCACTGGAAGACGCATGACCTGAGCGGCTGTTCCGACGCCGGCTTCCTAGCCATCAGTGGAATGGAAATACATCCCAAGACAGGCACTGGGGCGCCGGATCATCATTTCGTCTGCCTTGATCTCCCGCATCCCTTCGAGGTGCCCAAGAGTTTGTCAGCCCAGGCCGCCCTCGACAAGGTGATTGCGGCCGGCGGCAAGGTGATCTATGCCCACCCCTACTGGACGGCCCATTCCTACGAGGAAATGACCGAGGTCAGCGGCTATATCGGCATGGAAGTCTTCAACGCCACCTGCCATTTGCGGTGGAACAAGGGGCATAGCTCGGTGCACTGGGATCAGCTGCTGAACAAGGGCAAGCTGCTGCCGGCCGTGGCCACCGACGATGTCCACAAGTCGCACGAGATCAATCACGGCTGGACCATGATCAAGGCCCCGTCGCTCGACAAAGGCCAGATCATCAGCGCCATCGCCAGCGGCTGCTACTATGCATCCAGTGGCCCGGTGATCGAGGACTGCCGCATCGAAGAGGGCGCGGTCCGCGTTGCCACCAGCCCGGTCAAGCAGATCAATTTCTTCTTCGACGGCACGTCCGGCGGGTACGTGGTCCAGGCCGAGGCGGATGGCGTCCTGACCAGCGCCGCATGGGCCTTCAGCACTGAGAAGCGCCGCCGCCGGTGGGTCCGGGTCGAGGTGGTGGATCAGGCGGGCAACCACGCCTGGACCAATCCGTTGGTCCTTCCGCCCAAGGGCTGAGCGATCCGGCTGCACGTGACGGGCGGCTTGCCAAGTGCCGGTTGCCGGAGGACCCTCTGGGGCGATCCGGGGCTCTGGTGCAGTGTCTCGCAATTGAGGGTAGTTAAGCGGCAGCGCGCGGCGGTCGCCGCGATGAGCAAGGCGATCGATGTTGGGCCAAAGGCCCAGCCGTTCGCCCAGCCCAGGTCAACGACCTGGGGAACAGGTACTCCACTGCAGCGCGACGGGCTGAAAGCCCAACCGTTCCTTGAAGGAACGGCTGGCCCGTTGGGCCGTTCAACCCAGCGTATGCGACGTTTTTCCAGGCCGTTGGCCTGGGCTGGAATAACTGTTGGCCCGTTGGGCCGTAGTATGTGTCGCCCGACGCTGTGATTTGCCGAACCCCCGATCATGTCCCATCTGCGTGAGACACTACCCTAGGGGCTTCGGCCGCCAGAAGATTGGTCTTTTCGGCCGTGGCAAACCTGGATACTATCCGCCCCAATCTCGGGCAGATGTCCGGGCACAGACTGGCCAAGTCCGCTCGCCAGGGGGGGTGGGGGGCTTGGGCGGTCTTGGGATCTTTCTTGGCCTAGCGTTTTACGGGTGGTGTCATGAGCAACGCGAAATGGCTGCTGACCATTTGGGCTCTGGTCGGAATCGCGATGCCGTCGCCGTCGACGGCAGATGACCCGGCCACGCCGACCGCGCCCAAGGTCAAAGCCCCGGTCATTGTGGATGTGGCCCTAGCGCAAGGGGGAGTACTGACGGGCCAGGTGGTCGATCCCCAGGGCGCGCCGATGGCCAAAACGGCCGTTCAAGTCGTGAACCAGCAAGGGCAGGTCACAACGACAGAAAGTAATGCCACAGGGCAGTTTACGGTCCAAGGACTGACCCAGGGCGGCGTGCATCGGATCGCGGCGGCCGGCAACCAGGGCGTGTATCGCCTGTGGGCGCCGGGAACCGCGCCACCGGGCGCGATTACGCGTGTCACGGTCGTCTCGGGTCAGCCGATCTATCGCGCCCAGTACAACAGCCCCAAGTTCTGGCTGGCCAGCCCTTGGGTTCCGGCGGCCATTCTAGGGGCGGCGGTCGGGATTCCCGTGGCCCTCAACGCGGCCAACGACGACGACACGCCGGCTTCGCCGTAGTCCATGGGATGCGGCTGGGGGGCCCCGGGGGGCTACCTGCCGGATCCTTTCCCGTTGATGCTTGGGCGGCATCCCCCTAGATCCTTTCCCGTTGATGCTTGGGCGGCATCCCCCTATACTATCGGGCTTGTATCTTGCCCGATTCATCGAAGAGGTTGTGGAATGACCGATCTGATTGCTCCCCATGGTGGCTTGTCCGAGCCTGTTTCCTGCACGGTCGCACCCGAGGCGGCGCAAGGCTTTCTGGCCCGGGCGCAGAAACTGGTCCAGGTGCCCGTCTCCGACGCGGACCTGTCGACCGTTTACCGCTGGGGCGACGGGGGCCTGAGCCCGACGCGCGGCCCGATGGATGCGGCCACCTACGAGCGCGTGCTCGAAGAATCGGTCATCGAGCATCAGGGCAAGCTGTATGCCTGGACGATCCCGCTGTCGCTGCCGGTGACGGCCGAGTTGGCCGGCAAGCTGGGGCGCGGCCAGGAAGTGGCCCTGGTCAACTCCGACGGCGCGATCGTGGCCACGCTGCAGATCAGCGACGTGTTTGCCTGGGACAAGCCGCGGTATTTGAAGAGCGTGTACCTGACCGAGCGCACCGACCATCCGGGCGCGGACATGGTGCTCAAGGGGGACGCCGACAAGACGCATCTGCTGGGCGGAACGATCCAGGTCCTGCCGCAGCCCAAGAATCCGGCCTTCGGCCAATACGTGCTCAGCCCGCGCGAGGTCCGCAAGTTGCTGGCCACCAAGGGTTGGCAGCGGGCCGTGGCCTTCCAGACGCGCAATCCGCTGCACCGCGCCCACGAATACGCCTTGGTCTATGGCCTGGAGACGCTGCTGCGTGCCGGTCTCAACGCGGGCGCGTGCCTGAACCCCTTGGTGGGCGAGACCAAGGGGGACGACGTGCACGCCGAAGTGCGGATGCGGACCTACGAGGCCCTGATCGCCAGCCGGGCCCTGGGCGAGGGCGACAGCGACGCCGCGTTGTGGGGACCGCGCGGCGAGTCGGTGCCCGACCGCGTGATCCTTCTGGGCCTGGACATCAAGATGTTCTACGGCGGGCCCAAGGAAGCCATCATGCACGGCATCTACCGGCAGAACTTCGGCTTCACCGACATCATCATCGGCCGCAAGCACGCCGACGCGCCGTATCACGACGGCACGGCCATCTGGGGCGATTTCGACGCGCAGACGATCTTCAGCCAGTTGCGCGGCGAGCTCAAGATCCAGCCGCTGTGCGTGGGCTTTGCGGCCTACTACGAATCGATGGGCCGCGTCGACCTGATGGACAATCATCCCGACGAAAAGCCCGTGTTCATCTCCGGCAAGCAGGTGCGTCAGGCCCTGATCGAAGGCCGGCCGGTCGATCCGCGGATCATGCGCGAAAGCACGGCCCGAATCCTCACCGAGGCCATGGCGGGGAAGAAGTAGCGGTCGGCTGATGGAACAAGGATCGCCTTCGTTCTGGCTGGGGCTGGCTTCGTCGCTATTGATGGGCCTGTCGAAGACCGGTTTGCCGGGCACGAGCCTGCCGTCGATCCTGTTGATGACCGAGGCTTTTCCCGACGATGCCCGGCTGTCGGTGGGCGCAATCCTGCCGGTGATCCTCGTGGGCGACGTGATCGCTGTGGTCTGGTTCCGCCGCCACGCGGATTGGGCCTGCCTGGGGCGGCTCTTTCCCTGGGTCGCGGTGGGCATGTTGCCGGGGGTCCTGGTGCTGGCCAAGACGCAAGGCAACGAGTTGCGGCCCGTGCTGGGATGGCTGATCCTGGCCCTGCTGGCCCTGGAAGTGGTGCGCCAGTTCTTGGGCTGGGAACACATGCCGCGCCAGCGCTGGTTCGTGGCCCTGTTGGGGCTGGTGGCCGGATTTGGCACGGTGGTGGGCAACGCGGCCGGACCGGTGATGGCGATTTACCTGGTCAGCGGCGGGCTGCGCAAAGAGCAGTTCATCGGCACGGCGGCCTGGTTCTTCTTCATCGTCAATCTGAGCAAGCTGCCGATCATGGCGGCGCTGGGCATGATCACCTGGCAGACGATCGAGTTTGGCTGTGCCGTCTCGCCAGCGGTGCCGGTGGGCGCCCTGGCCGGGATCTGGCTGCTGGGCATCACTCCGCAGAAGCCGTTTGACGTGTTTGCCTTGACGCTGGCCGGCCTGGCCGCCCTGCGCCTGGTGGTCGTCACGGCCTGCTAGCGCGTGTCGGCACACACGTGTCGCGTTCCCGTCGCCGTGTCGCCACGGTTCTGAAAGCGAAATAGCCGCTCGCGCTACTACTCAATTCGACCGATAGGCCGTGGTGCGGTCTCTGCGCCTGGCCAACTCGCTGGTGTAGCGGCGGCCCAGCCTGTCGGCGTGCGCTTGGCCCCACTCTGTGAGCCGCGTGGTCCCGGTCGGCGAAGCGTCGACGTGCAGCAGATCGGCCATCAGCCCTTGGATCTCGTCTCTGGTGATGACCACGTCGCCGACGAGCGATCCCAGTACCCGGCCGACCGTGTATCCGAACCACGGGGGAACGGATACGATCGGACGCTGGCGCCCGATCAAGCGGCCGATGCTGGCGGCCAGTTGGCGATAGGTGAAGGTCTCGGGACCGATGGCGTTGATGATCGCGTTCTGCCGGCTCTGACCTTGTTCGACGGCCAGGGCCGCCAGGTCATCGACGTAGATCGGCTGCAGCCGGTAGCGTCCGTCGCCAAACACGCCGAACACCGGCAGATGCCGCAAGGCCCAAGCGATGTTGTTGACCAGGATGTCCTCTTTGCCGAACAACACGGCTGGCCGCAGGATGGCATACGAGAGGCCCGATTCGATTAGGGCCCGCTCCAGCCGCGCCTTGCCGCGGAAATACTCCAGGGGCGAGTCTTCTGCCGGATTGGTGATGCTCACGTGTACGATCCGTTCGACGCGCGCCTGGCGCGCCGCCTCGAACAGCACGAGCGTGTTCTCCACGGCATCGGCGTGTTTGAACAGACGGTGATTGAACCGCACCCAATACGTGTTGTAGAGGACCGAAACGCCGCGCAAGCTCTCGGCCAGGCGCTGGGGTTGGTCGAAATGGAACGGGAAGGCCCGGATACGGTCGCCGAAAGGATTCGCGCGGTTGGGGGAATTGGTCAGCGTGATGACCGTCCGGCCTTGGTCCAGCAGGCGCTGGGCGATGTACTTGCCCGAGTATCCATAGGCGCCCGTCACGGCATGGATCGCGGCCTGGGACATAGCCTGGCTCCAAGTTCACTCCACGAGGTGTGGCCGACTCTTCTATCGGGATCCGACTTGCGAACGTCGATCGAATTCTCCGGTTGGCAACTACGGCTGGGTTGCCCAAGAATGCGGAAGATTCGGTTGGACGAACCGACCGTGGCTCGCATGACAAAGGCACGCATGCCCGAAGCACCACATTAGTGCCGCTTCAAGTCGGTGTCAAACATCCATTTGGAACCCCATGCGTCCGCGATGCGTTCACTCGGGGCTTGGCGCGTCGCGCGGCTTGCGGCGCCACCAGGTGGCCAGCAGCGAGCCGGAGACATTCATCCAGGGGCCGAAGACGACTGCGGCCAGGGCCGTCTTGGCGTTGTGCAGGACGTTCATGGCCAGTCCGGCGCTCATGCCCCCGTTCTGCATGCCCACTTCGATGGCCACGGTCCGACAATCGGCTTCCGGCAGTCGCCCCAGACGCGCGCCCCAGTAGCCGAGTGTGTAGCCCGTGAGGTTGTGCAGCACGGCCGCGGCCAGCAGCGAGACGCCCACCGCGGAAAGCTCCTCGTAGGCGCGTGCGGTGATGATGGCCAGGATCAGGCAGATGCCGGCCATCGACACGACCGGCAGGGCCCGATGAATCCAGGCCCCGGCGGAGAACAGGCGATTGACCACCAGGCCGGCCACGATCGGCAGGAGAATCATGTTCAGGATCCCCAGCAGCATCTCCATGAAGTCCACGGGGACCATCTGCCCGGCCAAGAGCCGCATCATGAGCGGCGTCATGACGGGGGCCATCAAGGTGGAGCAGGCGGTCATGGTGACCGACAGCGGCACGTTGCCACGCGCCAGGTAGGTCATCACGTTCGAGGCCACGCCGCCGGGGCAGGAGCCGATCAACACGACTCCGGCCGCGATCTCGGCAGGAAACCCGAAACCTGTGGCAATCAGATAACCGCCCAAAGGCATGATCGTGAACTGCAAGACCATGCCCACGGCAATCGGCCAGGGCATGCGCGCCACGCGCGCGAAGTCGGCCAGGCTGAGGGTGGTTCCCATACCGAACATGATGATCTGGATCAAGGGCACGATCAGGCCCTTGAGATCATAGCCGAACCAACTCTGGAACAGGCCCGGGTAGATCATGGCCAGCGCCACGGACACCACGACCCAGACGGTGAAGGCGATGCTTCGCAGTCGCGGATGGAAATTCACGGCCAGGCCGGCGGAGTTCAGGCCCAGCGCGGCCCAGAGACCCCATTGCGCGTTAGCGCCCAGCGTCCAGGCCAGTGCGGCAACGATCCAGGCCAGCAGGGCCAATCCCGCCAGGCAATATGCGATGCGCTTCATGGTGCTTGTCGGATGATCGAGGCAGGTGAAGGATACGGGATTGGGCTACGCGGCTGGCTTGGGTCGCCAAGGGCCACCTACAAGGCGCGCCAGGCTTCGGGCCGGAAGGCGGAAGGCCCCTGGGCCAGGGCTTCATCGATGGCCGCCAACAGGCTGGCCCGGTCGCGCGACAGGGTTCCGGCCAGCGGCAGGTAGTTCGAGGCGTGATTGGTGCGGAAGATGCAGCGCGAAAGGCCCTCCAGGTGGGCGATCACCCGGCGCAACTCCTGCAGCATGCCTTCCGGCCCGGGCAGGGCGAAGGCGCCGCAACGGCACTGCCGCTCGAGTTCGGTGCCGGGAACGAGCATCAGGGTCAGCATCGAGAGGTACTCGGGATCCATGGCGCTGACGACGCGGCCAGTCTGTTCGGCATGCTCGGCGGACAATTCCACGCCGCCCAGGCCGAGCAGGGCGATGACCGAGGAGCGGATGCCGGCGCGTTTGAGTTTGTGTACGGCCTCGATCATATCGGCCGCGGTGGCCTGCTTGTGAACACGGCGCAGGACCTCGTCGCTGCCGCTTTCCAGTCCCAGGTACACGATCTCCAGCTTGCGCTGGCGAAGCTGGTCCAGGTCGGCATCGGACTTGGCGCGGATGTCGCGCGCATTGGCGTAGATCCCCACGCGGCGCAACAGGGGGAACCCGGCCAGCAGGGCGTCGAGAATGGCGGCCAGCCGTTCGGTGCTGAGGATCAGGGCATTGCCGTCGGCCAGGAACACGCGGCGCGTGTGCGGAAACCGCCGCTGCGCGAGGGCGATGTCTTCCAGGACCTCGTGTTCCGGCCGGAGGCGGAAAGGCTTGTCCACGTAGGTGCTGCAAAACGTGCAGGCGTTGTGCGAGCAGCCGTAGGTGACCTGCAAGATGTAGCTATCGGCCTCACTCGGAGGCCGAATGACCATCCCTTCGTAGCGCATCGCTTCGCTCTCTGCCGGCCGAGCCGACCGTATCCGTGGGCCCTGTGAACCCCGGGCCGCCGGCGGCCACGAAGCCGTGGCTGGCGCCGGAGGCGTGGGGACTGACCCAGAAGGCATACAGTTTGCCCTGTTCGAGCCGGAAATGGAAGTGGACGGTGCGGCCGGCGAGGGGGGCGAGGTCCTCGGCTCCGCGCCAGCCCAGCGGCGCTTGCGTGGCGTCGGCACGGACGGGGCGGCAGTTGGCCAGGGTGAAGGGCTCGATGGGCCGGCCCGCCTCGTCGCGCACTTCGGCACGCAGCGAGCCCTGCGGTGCGTCCAGGTTTACGAAGAGGTGCTTGCCGGAGAAGACCACCGGCCGCGTGGTCAGTTCGGCCGGTTGGTCGGCGGCGTTCATCGAGGCGAAGCCGTCGCGGCGGACGAAGGCCAGGCCGGTCGACGCCCCGGCGTACATCCCGCCCTTTTGGGCCGGCGAGACGCCGGAGAAGGCCCCGTAGTAGATGTAGAGCCGGTCGCCCACGATCAGGCAGCAGCCGCCCACGCTGTGGATGTAGCCCCGCTGCCAGTCGCCAGGGACGCGCGAGGCGCCCAGGAAGGTCTGGCGTGAGGTGCGGTCCCAGTGGAAGCCGTCGCGGCTGAAGGCCACCTCCAACTCGGTGAGCTTGGGGAAGCGTTCCTTGGCGCAGACTTCGTTGGGCGGGCCGTAATGGATGTTCATCAGGCCCAGCATCAGGCTCTCATAGCCCACGGCGTCCACTTTGTAGAGTTGCGTGCGCTGCTGCAGTTCCGGATCGGGCCGATCGAGGTCATCGGCCCCACACCAATAGACGGACGGATCGGGCAGCCAGCGGCCATCGGCCGCGCTGAGAAAGTCGCTGGTCTCCCAGTAGTCGCGCTGCCGCGCGTTGCGCGACGAGCGGATGCTGAAGACCCATTTCTGGCGGAAGGGGTTGTAGAAGAAGGTGCTGTTGTCGCCCAGCGGGCCGGTCAGCGTGCGCTCGGTCCAGTGTACGCCGTCGGCCGAGGTGAGCAACCGCCCTCCGGCCGGATGCGTGCCCTTGCTGCGCGCGTAGAGGAACATC
Organism: uncultured Planctomycetales bacterium; assembly: GCA_937889015.1. Classification (GTDB taxonomy): domain Bacteria; phylum Planctomycetota; class Planctomycetia; order Pirellulales; family Thermoguttaceae; genus CALARR01. The sequence goes on from CALARR010000081.1 coordinate 15,008, forward strand.
TTGTAGCGCTGGTCGGGCCGCGCGGTCTGCTGGTCGATCCACACCGAGACCCCGTCGCGGCGGAAATCCTCGCGCGGCGCGACCACGCGATTCGTGCCCGGCACCACATCCAACTCAGGCCGCGTCCAGTGCAGTCCGTCCCGGCTGACCGCGTAGGCCGTGCCGTCGAACCAGCCGGCGTGGTACCAGATCTTGAACAGCTTGTCCTGCGGATCGAAGAACACGCCATCGCTGAACGGGCAGGCCACCGGGTTGACGCCGCCGTTGAGTTCCAACGCGGTTTCCGGCTTGAGCACTGGGTTGCCCTCGTACTTCTGGGCCTGGTGGAACTGGCGCTGCATGCTGGTCGACTGGATGAGGAAATCGTCGACGAACAGTTGCCGGCCCACGTCGATGCGGATCACCTTGGGCGGGCTGGCCAGGTACGGCACTGGCATGGGCTCGCGGCTGTGCGCGTCGAGGTGCCGCGGCGGCCACTGGCGAGGCAGGCGGATGCCGTTGTACAGCAGTTCGCCGTCGTTGGCCGCCCAGGGGGTCGGTTCCGGTCGCCGGCAGGTCAAACCGGGTCCCAGCAGGAAGACCCATTTGCCGAAATCGAGTCGCTCGCCCTGGGCGACCTGCTTGCGATAGGCCTGCACGCGGTTGATGGGGTCCTTGCCGAAGAGCTGGAATTCGGGGCGATCGATCTTGGTGAAGCCCTGGGCCAGGAGGGCCGTTTCCTGGTCGGCGGCGCCCTTGCGTCCGGGCGTGGGCGACAGGGCCCACAGCGGGCCTGGGGCAACGCACACCAGGCGCGTGCCGGTAATCGGCCCGTGGACGAATCGCATTTCGCCGAACTCCTCGGGCCGTTCGGCCAGCAGGTAGGGGCGATCGGAGAAGAGCCTTGCGCCGAGGGTGAAGGGTTCGGCGCGCGTGTCGGGGCCTTCGAGCACGATCCCTTGCGCCGCGGCGTGCGCGGCGGCGCCCAACACGATGGCGGCCAAGAGCGTTCTGCATGCGGACTCGTCCATGGTGCCTGGTCACAATTGGGATTGGGGTAGCACTGGCTTTGTCAGCGCTGGATTCATGTCGTATGGCGGGGCAAAACACGGGCGGAGCCAGTAGCAGCCGACCCCAAGATCAAGCGTGGACCGAGCAATCGTCTGTTCCTCGGATTTGCTTGAGGGTGACACCGGGCCAGGGTGCAGGCAGAGGCCCTGGATTCCGCCCCAAGGCCCTCAGTATAGCTGAGCAAGGCCACTCGGTTGCAGGCCCGCCCCTTCATTTTCCGTGCGGGATCACTCTCCGCACCGGAGGCGCATTCGCTGATCGGCATGCTCTCGGGCAGCGTCGAGCATGGCTTGCAGGTTCTCGGCCGGTGTTTCCACGGCCAGTGTGCAGCCCGAGCTGAGCACGAATCGCCGCTGGCCTGACTGCTCTGCGGTCTGCAGCAGCTCCAGCGTCGCCCGGCGGACTTCCGCGGGACTTCCTCGAGCGAGTACGGCCACGGGGTCGAGATTGCCCCAGATCGCTACCCGGGGTCCCACGCGCGCGGCCGCAGCGGCGATCGGCACGCGGTAGTCCAGTTCCAGCACGTCGGCGCCCGACGAGGCCATGTCGGCCAGAATGGGCGCCGAGTCGCCGCAGATGTGCAGCGACACGGGGACCTGCACGGTCCGTTTCAGATCGGCGATCAACCGCCGCTCGATCGGCAGGGCCACTTCGCGGTAGAATCGGGGCCCCAGCAGTCCGGCGGGCGAATCACCGCCGCTGAGCATATCGGCCCCCACCTCGGCCAGCGACTGGGCATAGGCCAAGGCATATTCCAGACCGCGCTCCATCACCGCTTCGAGCAAGTCCCGATCATCCGTCAGGCAAAGCATGGCCTGCTGCGTGCCCAACAATTCGCAGGCTAGCGAGAAGGGATACTGGTCGAAGCAGGCCACGAGGAACACGCGCTCGCCGACGGCCTGGCGGATGCGGCGCAGGGCGTCGCGCATCAGGGGCCAGCGTCCCTGGGAGTTCGGATCGGGGGGCGGGATCCGGTCCAGGTCGGCCGCCTGGCGAAGGAGCGGCGTGCCCGTGCCCCCCTTGGGCTGATCGTCGTTCAGAAAGCGAACCGGCGCGCCCATGGCTTCGGCTGTGACCCAGGTATCGGCCGAGAGCCAAAGCGCATCGGGCCGGAAACGTTCGTAGTACTGCAGCACGCAATCGGCCAGCACGCCGGAATCGTTCGTGTAGCGGCGCAGGGAAACACCGGCCATGCGCGCACAGAAGTGAACGGCCAAGGGGCCGGTGGCCGGCCGCGGAATCGCTTGTCCCGCCAAGGCCCGCTGGACGAGTTGCCGGGAAGTGAGGTCGCTGGAGATCGTACTCATGTTTTGCCAATGCGCGCTACACCAGCGGCGTCACTCCGGGCATGGCGATCGGGTACTTGCCCTCGGCGTCGGGCAGGGTCGGGGGGGCCGTGTCCCACGTGTACGCGGCCGGCGCCAGGCTGAGCTTGGAGTGCATGGCCTCTTCCCAGGTGATCGCGCGGCCCGTGTATGTCGCCAGTCGACCCATCACGGCCAGCATGGTGCTGATGACCATGTACTTGCCATTGTTGATCGGTCGGCCGCCGCGGATGGCCTCGAAGAGGGCCACGTGTTCCTGCTCGTGCATGGGCCGGACGCGCCCGGCGTATTCCCAAGGGGTCGCGCCTAGGATCCGGCAGCGCTGCAACTCGCAGCGACCCTTGGTGCCGAAGATGTGATCTTCCACGCTGTTGTAGCAGCCGGAATGCTGGCGCACATATCCGTACATCCGGGCCCCGCTTTCGTATTCGTAGACGATCGCGTGGTGGTCGAAGACGTCGCCATACTCGGGCCCGACGCGCACCTGGCGTCCGCCTTCTCCCCACGCGCGGGCCGGGGGCACGTCGCCCAGGGCCCAGGAGCCTTTGTCCAGGCTGTGGACGAGCGTCAGCCCCGGCAGGTCGCCGGAGAGCCAGGTGAAGTTGTACCAGTTGCGCAGGTGGTATTTCATCTCCGTGTCGTCGGGCAGGCGCGGCCGGGTCCAGGAAAAGCCGGTCATGTAGGTTTCCTGCACGCAGAGGACCTCGCCGATGGCCCCGTCCTGGATCCGTTTCATGGTCTCCTGCATGCCCTGGTGGTAGCGGTAGCAGAGGCCCGAGACCACGCACAGCCGCTTGCGTGCGGCTTCGGCGCAGGCCTGTTGCAGCATGCGGACCTGCGCCGGATCGACGCCGTGCGGCTTCTCGACGAACACGTGCCGGCCGGCCTCCACGGCGGCCTTCAAGTGGATGGGATGAAAGTGCGAGGGGGTGGCCAGCAACACCACGTCCACACATTCCAACAGGTTGCGATAGGCATCGAAGCCTTCGAACTGTCGTTCCGGGCTGACATCGACCTGCTTGGGCCGGGCGTTCTGGATGCGCTTCAGGCTGCCGGCGATCCGGTCGCCAAAGACGTCGGCCATGGCCACCAGGCGGGCCTGGGGATCGGCCAGGAGGGCCTGCGCGGCGGCGCCGGTGCCGCGGCCACCGCAGCCCACCAGCCCCACGCGCAGCACGTCGCTGCCCGCAGCATGGGCACTGCGCGCGATCGGCAAAACGCTGCTGATCGCTGTGGCCGCACCGGCTTGGAGAAATGCACGGCGGGAGGCGACGGAACGATCGGACATCGGTAGCTCCTTATCAACTCGGTGGTCAAGCGTATGTGTCGGGTGTCAGCACAGCCATGTCGTGGCCGTCCCACCCGCTGGCCGGTCAGCCACAATTCGCCCTATGTTTGCTGGCCACGGGGTGTCCATCTGGTTGGTCTCCTGTGCCTGATGGATGCCCGCCTGACGATCGCCCCGCGCCTCACCGCAGGTCGCTGGTCGCCCTGGATTTGTTGGCGATCATGGCGCGCACGGGACTCAGCGAGACGCTCTGTCAGGAATGCAAGGTGGAGTGTACTACCTCGGGGAAGACCTCGCGTCCCGGGTCGTACTGAAGTACAATATCAAACACGCCGCCCATCCCCAGAACCCGCGCTGGGGCGGATCCTATTGGGTCCTGCAGAGGCAATGAACCGAGGGCGGACCAGCGGAAGCCCGGCTTTTCGGCCCTCCCGTCGGCAGGCCGGGGCCATCAACCATGCACAGACCCATCGGGGCTGTTGGGCCGCAGAATCCCCACGTACTGCCCGCAAACCATGCCCGGCCGCCAGACGCCGCACAAGACGAAAACGCACATGGCCGAGATCCTGGTCGATCCCTCCCAGGAGCGACGGATCCTGGATTTTCGACCCTTGGGCTTTGGCGACGTGATCGTGCTGGGCCGTTACCGCTACGCCGAGGCGCATCCCGCGCTGGCGGTCCACTGCCACGGCAAGATGCTGGAGATCTGCTACCTTCAGAGCGGCGAACAAACCTACTATGTCGACGGCCAGCGATTCCAACTCAAGGGCGGCGATCTGTTCGTCACCTATCCTCGCGAGCGGCATGGCACAGGCATGAGCCCCGAAGGCAAGGGCATGCTGTACTGGATGCTGATCCGCGTCCCGGAACGCGGCGGCCGGCTCCTTTCGCTCAGCGCGGCGGAAAGCCGCGCGGTCTGCCAGCAGCTTCTGCATCTGCCGGCGCGGCAGTTTCCGGGTGGTGAACGCATCGGCCGCGTGTTGCGTCGGGTGATGGAGACGTTTGATCGCGACCAGGACGCGCTGCGCGTGGTCAACTTGCGGAATCTTCTGCTGCGCTTCCTGCTGGACGTGCTGGAGGCGTCGCGCGGCTGGCGGCCGGGGGTGAGTCCGGCGATGCAAGCCGTGCAAACGCTCATCCAGGAGAACCTCGACCGGCGCCTGCCGGTAGGCCGTCTGGCGGCGGCGGCCCATTTGTCCCTCTCGCGGTTCAAGGCCCGTTTCAAGGCCGAGGTAGGAGTTCCACCGGCCGATTATGCCATGCGCCAGCGCATCGAGTTCGCCGGGCAACTGTTGCGGCAAGGCGATCTGTCCGTGACCGAGCTTGCCATGCGTCTGGGATTCAACAGCACGCAGTACTTCGCCACGGTCTTCAAGCGTTATGTGGGGAAGGCGCCCAGCGCGTATCGCCGTACCGGCAGCCAAGAGAGCGATCAGAACCCATCCACGCCCACACCGTAGCGGAAAACGGACCGCAGGCGGCAGCCGGCGTCTAGCGCGACAACTGCTTGGCGCGCGCCAAGTCGCTCTGGGCGCGGTTGTGGTCCCCCTTGCGTTCCAAGGCTCGTCCGCGGTGATAGTAGGCCCGGGCATAATCGGGCGAGAGGCGGATGGCCTGATCGAAATCGGCGATGGCGATGTCCAGATCGCCCAGCGCCGTGTAGACCAACCCTCGATTGCAGTAGGCGCGCGCATAGCCCGCGTCCAGTTGGATGGCGTGGCCGAAGTCGTCGATGGCGGCGGGGAACTGTCCTTGGCGCACGAGGACCACCCCGCGATGGCAATAGGCCTTGGCGTTTTCGGGGTGCAGTTCGATATTCTTGGAGTAGTCGCCGAGGGCTTCGGCCAGTTTTCCCAGCAAACCAAGGACCACGCCGCGATTGTAGTAGGCTTCGGCCAACGTGGGGTCCAGGCGGATGGCGCGCGAGTAGTCGGCCAGGGCGAGGTCCAAGAGTCCCCGGCGACTGTACAACGCGCCGCGATCGCAGTAAGCCGCGGCGCTGGGATCGAGTCGCACGGCCTCGCTCTGATCGTTGAGCGATTGTTCCCATTGGCCTAGTCGGAAGTAGGCCAGGCCGCGGTTGTGATAGGCGTTGGCAAAGCCGGCGGCCAGGCGAATGGCGTCTGAGAAGTCGCCGATGGCCTTCTCGAAGTCCCCTTGCAGATAGTGGATCCGGCCGCGATTGTAGTAGGCCTTTTCGTCCTGCGGGGCCAACCGCAGGACCGCGCCGTAGTCGGCGATCGCGGCTTGGTTCTGGCCTTGGGTCTGGTAGGCGTTGCCGCGGTTGCCCAAGGCTTTGACCTGTCCCGGTTGCAGATCGATGGCCGAGGTGTAGTCGCGGATCGCGGCGTCATAGTCGCCTTGCGCGGCGCGCGCCAAGCCTCGGCCCACCAAGGCCTCGGCGTCTTTGGGCGCGATGCGCAGCGCCTGGTTGTAGTCGGCCAGCGCGGCATCGTGCCGGCCCAGTTGTTGGGCGGCCACGCCCCGGTTGTAATAGGCGGCGGCCAACTGCGGATCCAGGCGGAGCGCTTCGTCAAAGGCCGCCAACGCGCGCTGGGGGTCGGCGATTTGCAGCAGGCTCACACCGTGGTTCAGGATTTCAACTGCGTCGGCCATGAGTGTTGGGGCAGATGGGCTGTCGGGCGAAAGGTCCAAGGGGGCTGGCAGGCTGTTGGCGATCGTCTCCTCGCGTCTGCGGTTGCTCAAATCAGGATGTCGCGATATTCGGCGCCCAAGTTGGGCGATTGGATCAACTGAGCCGCTTCGCCATCGTGGAAGAAGGTCCGGTTGTGCCCCGCCTGCTTGGCCTTGGCCAAGGTATCCTCCACGCGGCCGAAGAGGGTTTCCGGCGTGTCGTCGGGCTGGATGGGCGTGATCGCCACGCTGACCGTCAGACTGAGGCTATTGTCCCCTCGGGCGAAGGTCATGCGTTCCACCGACTGGCGGATCAACTCCAGGTTCTTGGTCACCGTGCGTGGCCCTTGGTTCACGGTCACGATCGAGAACTGCTGGCCCGCAAAGCGCGCCACGAGATTCCCCTCGCCGGCGGCCCCCAACAGATACTGGGCCACGTGATACAGCACGCGATCGCCCGCCTGGGAACCGTGCTTCTCGTTGACCGATTGGAACTTGTCCAGGTCCAACAGCGCGACACACAGTTCCTGTTGACTGGGGCGTCCCTCTTCCCACCATTGGTGCAAGGTGGCTTCCAGGCCCACGCGGTTGAACAGTTGCGTGAGGCGATCGCGTTTGAGCTGGTCTTCGATGTGTCCCAGCCGGCCCTCTTGTCGGGCAATGGCCAAGAAGGCTTGTTCTTGACTGTCGCGGAGCTTGTGGCGCGCGGCGCGGAGCTTGTCGATTTCGGCCAGCAAGCGTTCGCCCGCCGCCTGCAGGTCGTCGCTGAAGTCCATGTGGTGCAGATTGCTGAGCGTGGTCTCGATCTGGGCCGCTTGCTCCAGATTGGTCATCTCGATCTGCTCGCCCATGGACGCCAGCGCCCCCAGTTCGTCTAGCCGCTGGTGGAATTGTTCGGCGGCCTGGCTCTGTTCGACGAGGTAGGTCTCGCAGTCTTGCTTCAGGTCCTCCAGGCACTGCTGGATGGTCTGTGAATCGTATTCTCCCTTGCAGGCGCGGAGCCGCGTGTCGATCTCGGTGACCTTGACGCCGCTGCGGAGCATGGCGATGTTCAGCTTCAGCACCGACGTCTCGACGTATCGTTCGTCCAGGTTCCAGACCGCCGGATGGGACGGCTGGGGCAAGTCGGTCTCCTCCACCGGTTCGGCCGGCTCATCGCCAGCGACGTCGGTCGCCGGCGGCGACTCGGCAGGAGGCGGACCGGGATCGGCCTCCGCCTCGTGGACGGAGGGGCGAGCGGACGCGGGGCTGGTGGGGCTCGACGCCGCGGGGGCCGGCGCCGCCAAAGCCGGCGCAGCCTGACCGCAGAGCGTACGCCACGCCTCGGCCATGCTGGGCGGACCATAACCCAGATGCATCGCCACGGCGAAGCCCACGCCGATGTTCACAACGGCAATCGCCAGGGTCAACCAGACCAAGCTCACCACTCCCGAAGGGACCGAAGGCACAACGGGGACCGAGCGTCACCGGCCAAGGGCCGGCACCGCACGACACTACGGCAACTATACTATGCAGCAAGCCCACCCGTAGGAGTGGTTTTCTGCGGAGAAGCCCTCAGCCGAGCATGACCTGTGGTTTCGTCCGCTTGAAGGGAATCGAGCGGTTGCGCGGGGGGCACGCAGGGCGGAGCGACGGCGATGGCGGCGCCAAGAGGGCGTTGGAACACGGCTGGGGCCGTTGCGCAACACTATCGCGGATTGGGGACCTTCAGCGAAGTGAGTTGCCGCGTGTCGTCGGGCTGTCCGGCGGAGAGCCGTTCCAGCAGGGCGGGCGAGGCCCGATCGAGCATCAGCACTTCGCTCTTGCCCTGCGAATTCTGACGCGGACGGATGATCACGATCACCTCGGCCCCTTCGCCCGCGCGCCGCCGCATTTCTTCCAGCAAGCTCTGCTCTTCCTTGGCCAGCGAGGCGTTGGCCAAGGCGTTGGGCGGGGCGGGCAGAGCCAACTCGCTGGGCTGGGGCATCTGTTTGGGCATGGCCGGCAATTCGCTCGGCGCCGCAGCCAGGGTTGCGCCTGTGGCGGGCGAGTGGCAAACGAATTCCAGGCCGGCGCGGCGCAATTCGGCGTAGATCGATCCCAGGGCGGCGTAGAGTCCCTCGCGATCGGAGGGATCCGCCGCGTTGCACACGCCGACCACGCGGCCGTCGAGGGTGAACAATCCGCCGCCGCTGCGGCCGACGACCGGGATGTCGGCGACGACCAGATTCGGCGGACCGGCGTACTTGCCGAGGGCATTGATCCGCGTGCGCCGCACGGTGGGATCGGCCCCGTTGTTGCAGCCCACGGTGACGATCGGATCGCCGGCCGCCAGGGGCAGTTCAAGGGGAGCCACCGGGGCCACGGCGACCGGCCCCGGAGCGTGGAAACTGAGCAGGCCGACGTCGCGGTCGAGGTCATAGGAGATCAACCGGCCGGGCAGGTGCTGGGTGGTCGTGGGACCAAACAGATCCACCTCGATGCGGCCCTTGCCTTGGGAATCACGGAAGATGTGTCCGCAGGTCAGGACCAGGGCTTCTCCGTCCCGCGAATCAATGATCGTGCCCGATCCACAGGACCGGCCACTGGTGTCTTCGATCCGCAGCCGCACCGTGGCTGCCATGAACTCGGCATCGGACTTCATGCCGCCCGAGGGCATGGGCTGCGCGGGGACCTGGGGCTGGGCGGCCGGCGTTTCGGCGGCGGGGGTCACGGCGGTGAGGTTCGAGGCCGGCAAGACCGGACAGGAGGGCCCCGCCGGTGTGGCTGCAGGCCGAGCGGCCGGGGGCTGCGCGGCGGGCGAACCGGCCAGGGCTGGGGCTGGACTCTTGGGGGCGGCCGTACTCCCCAATTTGCACATCTGGACCAGGCGCTGGGCGCTTACGGCCCCTTCCACGCGGTCCACTTCCCGTCCTCCGGAAAGCATGACGAAGCAGGGAATACTGCGGATCTTGAAACGGTCGGCCAGGCCGCGTTCTTTGTCGATGTTGATCTGCCGAATGGGATATCCTTGGGCGACCAGTTGCTTGACCGTCGGATCCATGGCCCGGCAGGGGCCGCACCAGTCGGCGTAGAAGTCCAAAAGAACGGTCTGCGACTGGGCTTGGGTCAGGGCCAGTACCACGACTGCTGCCTGCAAGGAGACCATCGGTTCCCTCCTATTGAAACCGGTCCTCGAACCGTGTGTCGATTGGATCGCGCCGGGCCACTCGGCCGGGCTTGGGCGGTTAGAAGACTGGTTCTGGATCTTTCGTGTCGAACCGTCAACGGACGAGCGCGGCGGTTCTGCTTCGGCGGGAGGTCAGCGCAGACCTGGAACCCCTGCTCCGCGCAGAGACCTCAAGCGAAGTCACATGCTTGGGCAAGGCCAGAAGAGGGCAGGTCGGAGGTGACCTCCTTGTCACCATGGGCGATGAATGAGGTAATCGGGGCGAATCTCAGCGGCGGCCATGAGTCTGGCGGGGCACCGTGGCCAATCCCTGGCCACCGTTGGGACGCCCGAAGATAGCTGCAGACTCATTTCCGCGGCCTCGGAACCGATCCCCTGACCGCCGCAACCGGCCTGAACGGCCCAGCACGCGCGACGCTGCGAAGGGACAGGGGAACCGGCCCCTAAAGTCGCCACATTCTGCCCGGAATAGGAAATTTTTACAATCTCAACTTCTCACCCACCGCAAAGCAGATCGGGCGATTGCCCTAAGGCGTTTACTGACAGCAGGTTACGGGTAGCGGCCGTCCATCCTCCGGCCTCCGGCTGCGGTGCGCGTCCGGGCGGCGCATCGCGAGTTCGAAATCCATGGTTCCTAATCCCAACCGCTCACGTTGAAGACATTTCTCTCAGCCTTTATACTCGGCGATTACCGACTTATTCCCGCCAAGTTCCAGGTTGAGTGCCCCCATGACCGTCCTGCGCCGTTTCGTATCCTCTCAGGAAGCCAAGCCGCCGTTCTTCGTGGGAATCGATCTGGGCGGGACGAGCATCAAGGTGGGGGTGGTCGATGATCTGGGCCGCTCGCTCTCCTGGCACTCCATTCCAACGGCCGTGGAGCATGGCGCCGAAGACGCGGCGCGGCGCATGGGCCAGGCGGTCCTGAAGGCCGTGAGCGAAGCGGGCGTGAGTCTGCAGCAGGTGGGGCGCGTGGGCTTGGGCTCGCCCGGCACGATGGATATCCCGGCCGGCATGCTGCTCCAACCGGTCAATCTCAAAGGCTGGAACGATTTTCCGATTCGCGATCGGGTCAGCCATCACTGCGACTTGCCGGTTTCGTTCACCAACGACGCGGCGGCCGCCGCCTACGGCGAGTTCTGGGTGGGCTCGGGCCGGGATCATCACAGCCTGGTGCTGCTCACGTTGGGTACGGGCATCGGCTGCGGGATCATCATCGGCGATCTGTCGATCGACGGCGAGCACAGCCACGGCGCCGAATGCGGCCACATCATTATCGACTGCAACGAGAATGCCCGGATGTGCGGTTGCGGTCAGACGGGCCACCTGGAAGCCTACGCCAGCGCCACGGCGGTCGTCAAACGCACGGAGGAATCGCTGGCCGAAGGACGCACGAGTTCGATCACCGATCGGATCAAGGGCGGGAGCCAACTCACCCCCAAGCTCATCGCCGAAGAGGCAGAGCAAGGCGACGCCCTGGCCACCGAGATCGTGATGGACACGGCGCGCTACCTGGGCATCGGCATCGTATCGGTGATCCACACGGTTGATCCCAACGGGGTGCTGCTGGGCGGGGCCATGACCTTCGGCGGCAACGGCAGCGAGCTGGGACGCCGCTTCCTGGCCCGGGTGAAGGAAGAAGTCCAGCGGCGCGCCTTCCCGGTGCTGGCGGCCAAGACCAGCATCGACTTCGCCTTGCTGGGGGGCGATGCGGGCTACATCGGCGCGGCGGGCATCGCGCGCGTGGACTATCAGAAGCTGGCTGCCAAGCGATAGCGCACGATGGCCGATCGTCCCAGGCTCGTCGCGATGGCTTGGCGGGGTGTCATTGGTCGGGCAGGAGGTTGTCGTTCACCAGGCAGCCGGGCGCTTCGCGGACGGCGATCTGGGCGCCGGCGGCCTTGCCGATGTTGTTGTTGGCGATCAGGTGGCGTCCGCCGCCCGGGCCGGCGCTGATCGCCGGCGAGCTGACTTCCTCGAACACGTTGCCCACCAGGAACAGGTGCTGGCCTTCTGCCAATCGCTTGCTGACGGTCTGCCGGAAGACATGGCGGCCGGCAGGGACGAAGACGGTGCCGCCGGTCGCCGGCAGGGCGTCCAGCGCGGCCTGCAGCCCACCGACTTCGGCCGCATTGATCACCGTCGCGGTCTGGGGCAGGATGGGCGAGCCGGTCCCGGAACGGGGTGGCGACGCAATCGGATCCAACCGCCCAGGCTGGATGGGGCGGTCCTGAGGGTTCTGCGCCCCGACAGGGGCGGCCAGGAGCCCGACGACGATGAGGCCCTGAAGTGCCAAGCTAGCGGATCGCATGCGGTGCTCTCCTGGTTGGATGGAAGCCGGAACGCGGGCCCTGGAAGACCACACAGGCGGCTCGCAGGCGGGAATCGCGATGACTACAGGAGCGGCGCGCGCGAGGCGCGCCTTCTCTGGCGGGAGAGTGTCACGCAGTGGCGCCGATTGTAGCCAGGGCCGCCAGCCCCCACAAGCATGCACAAAGCGTGGGGGCAGGGGCAATATAGTGTGGACAATGCCAGTCCCGTCAATTACAGTGACGAGTAGAACCCTGCCTTCCCCCCCCCGACCTTCGATCGCCCACCCCTCGAAAACAGGACGGCTGCGCCGTGCCGAGCGCCCCGAGTCTAAGAACCTATCCCAGAACTGCCATGGTCAGGTCAGGCGGGCCAGCGGGACTGAGCCGCCGACAGGTTCTGGGACCGGCTCCAACAGGTCCTGCGCCCCTCTTGACCCGCCGTTGGCTGGCGGTGCTGTGTGTGCCCTTGGTGGTCCTGGCCGGGTGCGAGCCCAAGGCGACTTCTGCACCGGCCAAGCCGGCTGAGGCGAAGGGGCCGCCGCCCACCATCAGCGCTATTCCGGCGGGGCTGCGGCATTGGCCCCTGACGGTTCGGCTGCAGGGGAGCCTGATGGGCGATGAGAACGTGGTGGTAGGCGCCAAGGTGGCGGGGCGGGTCAAAGAGGTCAAGGTCGACACGGGCTCGTCGGTGCGGCAGGGCGATCTGCTGATGACCCTGGAAAACGAGGATCTGGATCTGCGTGCCAAACAGGCCGAGGCTCAATTGGAGCAGGCGCGGGCCAAGCTGGGGCTGAAGCCGGGCGAGGACGACGCGAAGCTCGATCCGGCCCGGGTCCCGTCGGTCGTCCAAGAGGAAGCGATTCGCAACGAGGCGCGTTCGAACTATGAACGGGCCCAATCGTTGGTGTCTCAGAAGGCCATTTCGACCGAGGAGCTTCAGCAGCGGTTGGCGACGTTGGAAGTGGCCGAGGCGCGCGTGCTCTCTGCACTGAATGGCGTGGATGAGCAGTTGGCGATTGTCGGGGTACGACAGGCCGAGTTGGGCGTGGCGCGCCAAGTGCGCGCCGATGCCGACGTGCGCGCGCCTTTTGACGGCCTGATTCAGCAGCGGTTCGTGGCTCCGGGCGCCTATCTGCCGGTGGGACAGCCGGTGGTTTCCATCGTGCGGATCGATCCTTTGCGGTTCCGCGGCGGCGTGCCGGAGCGCGAAGCCACGCGCCTCCGCGTAGGCGCCAAGATCCGCATTCTGCCAGAAGGTGTGCCGCAACCGCTGGAGGCCGAGTTGACGCGCATCAGCCCGGCCCTGGAGATGGCCAGCCGAGCCTTGATGATCGAGGCCGATGTGCCCAACCCGGGCGCACGACTCCGCGCCGGATTGTTCGCGGAGGCCGAGATTGTGGTCGACGACACGGCGCGGACTTTGGCCTTGCCGGCCAGCGCGATCTCGGAGTTTGCCGGCGTGGAGAAGGTGGTGGCGGTGTCTGACGGCAAGGCCGAGGAGCGGCTGATCCGCACGGGTCGGCGGCGTGAGGGTTGGGTGGAGATTCTCCAAGGCATCCAGGTGGGCGACCTGATCGCGGCCGATCCGCGGACGCGCGCCGGGGCCGTGCAAGTCGACCTCCAGCCGCGCGACGCGTCACCCAAGACCAGCAAGAAGCCGGTGCTCCCGGCCGAGGCCGCGGCGAATCCTCCTCCTTCCAATCCCGCCTCTCCTGCGTCTTCTTCCGCGCCCCCCCAGAAAAAACCATGACAGGCGAAGAATCGACTCATGCAGTTGCTGGCTGAGCTGTGCATCCGCCGACCGGTGTTTGCGGTGATGCTGGTCCTGGCCCTGGTGGTGGCCGGGGTCGCCTCCTATCAGCAATTGGGCGTGGACCGCTTCCCGAAGATGGACCTGCCCACGATCATGGTTCTCACGTACTATCGTGGGGCCGCGCCCGACGAGATCGAATCGGAGATCTCGCAAATCCTGGAAGACGCCGTGGCGACGGTGGCCGGGATCGACGAATTGCGGAGCATGTCTCGCGACGGCTATTCCTGGCTGTCGATCACGTTCAATCTGAATCGGGACATCGACGCGGCCTCGCAAGACGTGCGCGACGCGGTCAATGCGGTGCTCAACCGCCTGCCGCCCGACGTGGATCCGCCCGTGATCCGCAAACAGGATACCGATTCGTCGCCGATCCTGACCCTGGCGGTTTCGGGCAATCGCGATCCGCGCGAGTTGTACGTACTGGCCGATCTGTATGTGAAGAACGTGATCGAGTCGGCGCCGGGGGTGGGGCAGGTGACGATCTCTGGGGCCGCGGAGCGCGCGGTTCAGGTGAGCATTGAGTCGCGCCGCCTGGCCGCCTACGGTCTGTCGATCATGCAGATTCGCGAGGCCATCGAGCGGCAGAACGCGGACATTCCCGGGGGGCGCGTGGACGCGGGATTTCGCGAGTTGACCCTGCGCACCTTAGGCCGTTTCCACGATGCCAACGATTTTCCGGATATGGTCGTGGCCACGGTCGGTGGCACGCCGCTGCGCCTTCGCGACCTGGGCACGGTGACCGACAGCAGCAAGGAGCTGCGCACGCTGGCCAGGCTCAATGGCACGCGCGCGGTGGTTTTGCAGGTCCAGCGGCAGTCGGGCGAGAACACGGTGGAGGTGATCAATGCCGTGAAGCGGCGATTGGATCGCAGCCGCGAGTTGTTGCCGGCCGACGTCTCGGTGGAGGTCATCCAGGACCAGTCGCGTTACATCCATGCCGCCATGCACGAGGTGCAGAAGCACCTGGTCATCGGCAGCATCTTCGCCAGCATCGTGGTGCTGTTGTTCATGCGCTCCTGGCGTTCCACGTTGATCGCCGCGGTGGCGATTCCTACGTCGATCGTCACGGCCTTTGCCATGATGCGGGCCTTGGATTTCACCCTCAACAACATGACCCTGCTGGCCCTGGTGTTGATGGTGGGCGTGGTGATCGACGATGCGATTGTGGTGCTGGAGAACGTGTACCACTGCATCGAAGAAAAGGGCATGCCGCCCATGCAGGCTGCGGCGGCGGGAACGCGGGAAATCGGCCTGGCCGTATTGGTCACCACGCTCTCGCTGGTGATCGTCTTTCTGCCGGTGTCGTTCCTGTCGAGCATCACCGGGCGGATGCTGTTCCAGTTTGGCATGACCGCCACGGTGTCGATTCTGGTCTCAATGCTGGTCAGCTTCTCACTGACCCCCATGATGTGTTCGCGGCTACTGAAGCCGGTGACGTCCCAGGGACCCGCGCCGGCCTCGCGCGGCGGCTTCTATCGCTGGATCGAAGCCGGCTACCAGTTCTGCCTGGGTTGGTCGATGCGTGGCCGCTGGATCGTGTTCGCGCTGTCGCTGGCGGTGATCGCCGCCAACTGGCCGCTGTACCACATGGTCAAGAAAGACTACATCCCGACGAACGTCGACGAATCGGAGTTCGAGATCCGCATCACCGCGGCCGAAGGGGCCACCGTTGTGGCGATGGACGAGACCCTGCGCGCCGTGGAGGCCGAACTGCACCAGGTATCCGGCGTAATCACCGTCCTGAGCACGGTGCCGTCGTCGCGCGTGAACTATGCCACGATCTACGTGGGGCTGGAGGACATTGCAAAGCGAACCTTCTCGCTGGGGCGGCTGTGGTCGGCGATTCGAGCCGGCCACCCTATGGCCGCCTTCGAGGGCAACTACAATCAGCGCGAGAAGATGACCGAGATCCGCCGCCGGCTGAAGAAATTCGCCGATCTGGAAATCGCCGTGCGCAACCAGACCTCGCTCCGCCAGGGCGCGCCGGTCGATATCGACTTCTGCATCGTCGGCACCGGCCTGAAGGAAATCGCCGCGTTCAGCGACAAGCTGTTGGCCAAGGTGAAGCAATTGCCGGGCATCGTCGATGCCTCCAACACGCTCCGCATGGACAAGCCGGAACTGCTGGTGGAGATCGACCGCGAACGCGCCGCGACCCTGGGGGTCGACGTGGAGGAGATCGCTCAGACGCTGCGGATCGCCGTCGGCGGCGACGACCGCGTGTCGCGCTACCGCGACATGCAGTTGGACGACGTATTCGACGTGGAGCTGCGCCTGGTGGGCATCGATCGCGGCAGCCCGGAGGCGATTTCCCAGCTCTACGTGCGGACCAAGCCGTCCGCCGGCATGGCATCGCGAGGATTCCAGCCGGACGCGACGGCTGAAGAGGAGCGCGCCGGCCTGACGCGTCTGGACAACGTTGTCCGGTTCCGCTTTGGACATAGCCCCGCGCGGATCGACCGCCTGGACCGGCAGCGGATGGCGGCCATCCGCTGCAACGTGGCGCCGGGCTTCGCCCTGGGCGATCGCATCCAAGCCGTGCAACAAGCGGCCGAGGAACTGGGGCTGCCGCTGGGGTTCGGCACGCGCGTCATGGGCCAAGGCCGCGAGTTGGAACGCACATTCCGCGATTTCACTTGGACCTTCGTGCTCTCCTTCATCTTCATGTACTTGCTGCTGGCCGCCCAGTTCGAACACGTCGTACACCCGCTGACGATCCTCTTCTCGCTGCCGCTGGCGGTGCCCTTCGGGCTCATCAGCCTGTGGCTGGGGGGCGAGACACTGAACCTGTATTCGGCCCTGGGAATCCTGGTCCTGTTCGGCGTGGTGAAGAAGGCCGCGATCCTGCAAGTCGACCACACCAACCAATTGCGCGCGCGCGGTCTGGATCGCCACACGGCCATCATGCAGGCCAACCGCGACCGCCTGCGACCGATCCTCATGACGACCATCGCTTTCGTGGCCGGCATGTTGCCCCTGCTGTTCGGCACGGGCCCCGGCGCCGAGGAACGCCGCTCGATCGCCGTGCTGGCCGTGGGCGGGCAGACGCTGTCGCTGCTGCTGACCTTGCTGGCCGTGCCGGTGGTCTACTCGATCCTCGACGATCTGGCCGCCTTCCTGCACCACCGCATGGGCGGTGGCCGCACGAGCGAGCCCCAACCTGGCACACCCCACGTGCCTGTGCCGCACGGGGAGAATGGGCACACGCACGCAGCCCCGCTGCCCGCGGCCGCCAATCCGGTCTGAGTTGCGCCGGTTGGTTGACTTTGCGCATGGCGAACTTCCGCCGTTGCCTGCCCCTGTGCCCTTGAGTGCGGTGGTGGATTTCTTGGCGAAGACGCGCGGATCGTGGGTGCCTTGAAGACCTCCATTGGATCGCGCATGGCGCGAACCCGTTGCCCGCTGCCGAATCGGTGCACTTCCGTCGAGAGTCCCCGCCATTGTCCCCGCGGGCGACTCGCAATCGCAAGGCTTTCGCTACAGATGCGGGCCCACTTGATTGACGGCCGGCCAGTACAGAGTTACGATGCGGCGCAGGCTTCGAGGTGGCCGACCAACTCCTGGCGCGAAGGAGGGCTTCATGCAGCGGCTTTTGTTGGCGACCGCCGTATTCTGCCTCCTGTTGGCGGCGGGCCCCGCCGCCTGGGCCCGAAAATGGACTTCCAGCGACGGCCGATTCTCGGTCGAGGCCGAACTGGTCGACTTCGCCGATGGCCAGGTGACGCTCAAGAAACCTGGCGGTGAGACGGTCTCGGTTCCGCTCTCGCGACTCAGCGTGGCCGATCGCCAGTTCGTGGTCGCCGCAACCAAGACGCCGAAGCCCCCGGCCAAGGGCACGCCTCGCGGCGGCAA
>CALARR010000082.1 GCA_937889015.1 uncultured Planctomycetales bacterium
TTTTCCCGGCCTTCCGTTGGTCGGCCGGGGCCATTAACAATGCAGAGATCAATAGAGGCTGGAATGCGGGGCTCCCGCGGCCGCGCAGCGATCATTGGCCATGCGGGCATCAGTAATGACTCGGCTATCAGCCAATAGCTGCACCGCTGCTCATCCACACGCGAACGCGAATCCACCCATGAACAGGCCCCTGAGACTTCTCGTTCTCACCGCCCTGCTGCAGGTGTCACTGCCCTCGCTGCACGCCGCTCAGCGGACTCTCCTCTTCGTGGATGACGAGGACGTGCTCTACCGCTCGGGCACCCAGAAGAGGATCGAGCCGCTCCGCAAATACGCGAACAATCCAGTCATCTTTCCCGACAAACCGTGGGAAGGGATGATCGGCTGGGTGAGCGTCTATCGGGACCCTACCACGGGCAAGTGCCAGATGTGGTATCAGGCCTACAACGAAAAGCGCGACGCGGACAAACGACTCAAGTGCGTGGTGGCCTACGCGGAATCCGCTGACGGAAAGAGATGGGTGAAGCCCAGCCTGGGGCTGTTTCCCTATTATGAGAGCAAGAACACGAACATTGTGCTGATCGGCGCCCCCAATGCGTATGGGGATCGCTACTGCAATTCGGTCCTCGTGGAGCCTCGCGACCCGAACCCGGCGCGACGCTACAAGATGGTCTATTACGACTGGGAACCGGATGATGAACGGAACCTGGGCGCGGGCATGCACGTGGCTTTCTCCCCGGATGGCATTCATTGGACGAAGCACGAAGGCACGGTGCACAAGACGTCGTTCGGCGCCAAGGGCCGACAGGTTCCTTTTGCGGACGAGAGCGTCTATGCCGAAAGCCCGGGGAAGGACGGCAGGCCGAAAAAGAGCTGGCTCGTGCCGCTGTCCATGTCCGATGCGCAGGACGTGTTTTACGATGACTTGAAAGGCTGCTACGTGAGCTACGGCAAGATGTGGATGCAGGGGCCGGACGGTGGCACGCACTGGAAACACGGCATGGGCCGCATCGAGAGCCGGGATTTCATCCACTGGTCCAAGCCGCAGTTCATCCTCGGCGTGAATGACTATGATCCGCCGCAGGTCGAGTTCCACACCTCGCCCGTGTTCCTCTATAACGAGCAGTACTTTTCGTTGAACCAGATCCTCAACCGTTCCGCCGGCATTATGGACATTGAGTTCATGAGCAGCCGGGATGGCTTCACTTGGGATCGCCCCTATGCCGGCGTGCACTTCCTGGAACGTGGCACGGAGGGGACTTTTGACGCGGCGACGTTGCTGACCAACGGTACGCCGCTATTGGTCGGCGATGAAATGTGGTTCTACTACGGCGGTTATCGCGGCACGGCCATCGGTGGCGTCGGTCTCGATCGGCAAGTGATCGGTGCCAAGGACTACTTCAGTGGTATTGGGCTGGCCGTTATGAAGAAGGATCGCTTCGTCGCGGTTGTTCCCGATCCCGAAACGAGCTTGCGCAACAGCCTGAAGGTGTCGCGGGAGACGGCCGGCAAGGAGGTGGCCAAGGCGTCCAAGCCGAACACGATGGGCCAGATCACGTTGCGTCCGCTCGATCTGCGGGATATCCGCCGAATCACGATCAACGCTGATGCCACGCAGGGCCAGATCGCCGTCGAAGTGCTGAACGAGGATGGGTTCCGGGTACGCGGGTTTTCCAAGGACGATGCCATCCCGGTAACGGGTGATTCGCTCGCCGCCCCGGTCCAATGGAAGGAACGGCATCTTGGCCACTTGAAGCCGGGCCGCTACCTGCTGCGCATCCACCTCGACAACGCGAAAGTCTATGCCTGCACTCTGCAATAAACGGCAATGATCCGTCTCCAGTTCGACCATGCCACAGCCTTCGCCATGAATGCCGCCTTGATCGTCGTTGTGTTGTGTCCCGGGTTGCTCCACGCGCAAAGCGTGCTTGCCGCGGATCATCAAGAAGTCAGCTACGGGTCGCACGAACGCAACAAGCTGGACGTCTGGTTCGCTAAGACGCAGACGCTATCTCCGCTCCTGGTCTTCATTCACGGGGGAGGCTGGGCCGGGGGCGACAAGAAGGACCTCCCGCCTTCCCTGTTGAAGACCATGCTGGAGAACGGTGTCTCCGTGGCAGCCATCAATTACCGCTACACGAAAACGGCGGTCTTGCCGGCTCCGGTGCATGACGCCGCGCGCGCGGTGCAGTACCTCCGCAGCAAGGCGCGTGAGTGGCGGCTCGACTCGACCAGGTTTGCTGCGTACGGTATCTCGGCGGGCGGCTGCACCACACTCTGGCTGGCGTGCCACGACGATCTTGCCGATCCGCATAGTCCTGATCCCATCGCCCGGCAATCAAGCCGGCTCCAGGCCGCCGTCGGCATGTCGCCACAATCCTGCCTGGAACCGGACATCGTGGTCGCGTGGGTGGGAGAGCAAGTGTTGCAGCACCCCATGATCGCCCGTGCGGTGGGCGCGAAGAAGCTAGCGGAGGTGGGGAAGCCCAATGCGGAGTGGCGGATGCTGTTGCGCGAGTTCTCTCCCATCACCCACGTCAGCGCCGATGACCCTCCCGTGTGTCTCTCCTACCCGAGAATCGACCCATTGCCTGCCGAAACGCCCGGCAGCGCCATCCACCATGCCGTGTTTGGCATTAGGTTCCAGGAGAAGGCCACCGCCATGGGAAGCAAGTGTGTTGTGCGAATTCAAGAACAGGCGACCGCCCCCACCCCGGAGGATTTCCTTTTGAAGCACCTTGGTCACTGACATTCGGGCCATGTCATGGAATCGACCTGTTCGGCTTGTTCAACCCGGATCGGGTTTTGCGCCAGTGATTCGCGGGCGTCCCGTGGAGGCCCAGTCTTCCGGACCTCCCGTTGGTCGGCCGGAACCATTGTCAATCCAACGATCAATACATCCATCTACGTCCCCAACGCAAGACATGAGATGTTCTATGCGGGACTCCCCGGTCTGCGATGTTCACGACGTCGCGGGAATGCCAACCCCGCCCGTTCGCACCCACCCCAATAGAATGGACTCCCATGATCACCAAAGCCCTGCTGGACGAATTGCGGGATTTCGACACGCCTTTGTTGGCGAACACGATCGGCTACATTAGCCGGGTTCCGCCGCACCAGTACTACCTTAGCGGCGAGATCCAGTCCGTGACGCCACCGCTGGGCCCCACGGTCGGCGTGGTATTCACGGCCGAGATCGATAGCAGCACGCCGGGCGAGGCTGGCGATACGGAACTCTACTGGAGACTGCTGGAAACGATGTCTCGCACCGCGCTTCCTGGCGTTCTCGTGGCCAAGGCCGTCGGCTCCCGTCCGGAACATGAGTGCATGATCGGCGACGGCATGGCTAAGACCCTCTTCTCCGTCGGCTGTGTCGGCCTGGTGAGCGACAGCCGGGTGCGCGACATCCCGGGCCTCATCTCCACGCCCTTTGCGGCATATTGCCGCGGACGTGCAGTGCATCACGAGGCGCTGCGGTTCCGATTCATCGACCGTCCGGTGGAGATCGGAGGTGTGACTCTCTCGCCAGGAGATGTCGTCCACGCCGACCACAGCGGAGTCATCCGCATCCCGCCGGACTGTATCGGCACGCTGGCCGCCGCCGCTGTGCGCAATCGTGCCTTTGAGCACGAGGCGCACATGTTCTTGAGGCGCACCGACAAGTCGCCCGCGGAGAAGCGCGCGGAAGTGCAAGCACTCGTGCGCAAATACGGTTTCAGCGACTGCGTCAGCAACCCCCAGCGATGAGGTTGTCATGCTCTTCCATGCTGCCCTTCCTATGAAATGCGAAGTTGTCGCTGTGCTCGGACTGCTACTCGCCGGCTCGCAGGGGGCGGCGGAAACGCTGCTATTTGTGGACGGCCATGAAGTTCTCTACCGCGCTGGCACGAAGCAAGTCGTCCATGCGTTGGAGAAGTTCAAAGGCAACCCCGTTGTTACGCCCGACAACCCGCAGCGTCCGTGGGAAAAGACCATCGGGTGGGTCAGCGTGTATCGTGATCCGCAGACCGGTAAGATGCAGATGTGGTACCAGGCGTATTCGGGCAAGGGCGCCGAGGACAAGCGTTTCAAATGCGTCGTTGCCTACGCCGAGTCCGACGACGGGATCGCCTGGGTCAAGCCGAAGCTGAGGCTGTTTCCGTACGAGACACGCGGTTTCAACCTCCAGGAAACCAACATTGTGCTCATCGGTGCGGCGAATGGCTACGGCGACCGCTATGCCAACTCAGTCGTGGTCCATCCGGAAGAGACCGACCCGGCGAAGAAATACAAGATGGCCTACTACGATTGGAGCGGTGGCGAAGGCGCCGCTGGCGTGCCCGGCCTCTGCGTGGCCTTTTCCCCCGATGGGATTCATTGGACCAAGCAGAGCGGCGTGTTGATGAACACGAGCTTCGGCGCCAAGGCCCAACAGCCGCCGTTCGAGGATGAGAGCGTCTACTCTCACATCAAGAGTTCTGACGGTCGCGAGTGGCGGCAGTGGCGCTACCCCATGTCGCTCAGTGATGCGGTAGACGCGCTCTGGGATGCGCGGCTCAAACGCTATGTGATCTACGGCAAGATGTGGATCGGCGGCCCCGACGGCGGCCTCAACTGGAAGCATGGCATGGGCCGTAGCGAGAGCGAGGACTTCCTTCACTGGTCGAAGCCACAACTACTGGCATATACCAATGAGCAGGATCCGCAGAACCTCGAATTCCACACATCACCGGTGTTCATCCACCACGGGGTGTATTTCTCACTCAACCAGCTCTACACGCGCGAGAACTCCACCATCGACATCGAACTGATGACCAGCCGCGACGGGCTGCGCTGGAACCGCTCGTTTGCGCGACAGCTCGTGCTGGCCCGCGGCGGCAAGAAGTATTTTGACGCCGCCTTCCTGCTGACCAACGGCAATCCGGTCGTGATGGGCGATGAAATCTGGTTCTACTACGGCGGGAACCGGGGAATCGTGCGATTCCCCAATCCCGACGAGAAGGATATGCCGAAACGCGCCGCGGAGTACTCCAGCGGCATTGGCCTGGCCAAAATCAAACGGGATCGCCTCGTCGGCATCGCGCCCGATCCGCGCACCGCGCTGCGAAACTGGAATCCCAGCGATCTCCACAGGAAACCCGAACCCCCGGCCAACACCATCGGCCAGGTGACGCTGAAGCCCCGCGACCTCACCGGCGTGAAGAGGGTCGCGATCAATGCGGACGCATCCCAGGGCGTGGTACGTCTGGAAGTGCTCAACGAGGATGGCTATCGCTTGCGCGGCTTCACCAGGGACGAAGCCGTCCCGATGACCACCGATGAACTTGCCTACGAGGCACGCTGGGCGGATAAGCGAATCACCGACCTGCCGCCCGGTCGCTACATCATTCGTGTGCATCTCAAACAGTCCGAACTCTTCGCGTTGGAACTCGAATAGACTCGCCGTAGTTGGATATGCTATTGGGGCCGGGGTTGCCAATGAACCGATGGTCGGCCTTGCGGCATTGCGGACCTGGCGCGCAACGACAACGCGAGGACCAGTCAGCCAGCCCGATGGAATCCTCGTAGTGAGACAAGCCGTACCGTGCACCGTCGCAGCCTTTGCCGCCGCCATGCTGCCAAACGTCCGGGAACGATCAAGTCCGTCGCGGCAATCTTCCCAATGACCGATTTGGCGAGATGGCTGCAAGAGAAACCCGGATATCGGGCGGCCGTCGAACAGGCACACGGCATACTTCCCGAGCAACGGGACACCGCATTCCAGAAGATCTCGCCGCTGGAGCACCTGGAAGTCTTCCGCAAGACACCGGTGTTTCTGTTGCACGGCGATCGGGACGCCACCGTCCCGCCGCATCACAGCCGTGACTTCGCGGCTGCGCTCAAGGACAATGGGGTTTCTGTGATCTATCGCGAGGTGCCCAACGGCACGGATAACGACAGCATCGCCTCGTCTTACCAGAAAGAGCTCGCGGACTTCCTAACGAAAGAGGACGAGTGACTGTCCTGGAACGGCATTGGTTTGCCGTCACGGCCACGTGTTTCTTCATGGAGTTAGTCTATTCAAGGCCGCTCGACCTGGCCGGTACAGTTTCGGGATAGGGTCCTACTGTTCCCACTGTTCGATCATGTCGGCGATCCTGGTGCGCGTGCTGAGCAGGCCATTGGGATCACGGTTGAAGTAGTGGGGACCGACCAGGACTTCGACTGGCACCGATAGCAGTGGCCGGGCCTGTTCCAGGGCCTGGGCACCGGCTCGTTCGGCATTGCGTTTCAAGGCCAACAGATACCCGTAGTCTTCTACGCCGTCGCGCAGCACCTTCAGGCGGATGCTGGGGTGCGGGCCGGGATAGAGCAGGAAACCGTTGCCGTTGTGCAGCCCACCGTAGGGGAACTTGGCCAACTCGGTGGTGAGGCGCCAGCCGGTCTTCTCCCAGTCCGAACGATCGATTGCCTTGTTGGTCCATTCGCGATTGCCGGCCCAGATGAACATGCCCGACGTCTTGTACTTCCATGCCAGCCAGAGGGCCAGGCGGTGCTCGACGGCTTCGTTGTCGATGAGCATGTTGGGGGCCTGCACGAGGGGGCGGTAGAAGTCGATATGGATCGGGAGGTGGCAGTAGTAGAACCACAATTGGCTGCGACCGCGATGGTCGGCGGCGAAGGCCGGGCCGCCGCCGGTGGAAAGATCGGTCATCCAGATGTCGCAGGCCCTGTCGATGCCCGAATGGTGCTGGCTGGCCAGATAGACGCGGAGTTCGGGATAGAGCCGCTTCATTTCGCGAAAGTAGGGGACATTCTCCTCATGGAATTGCTGTCGGGTGGGTTCGTCGCGGTTGGAGTAGACCATGGCCCACTTCATCCACCCTTTGGCCTTGATGTGCGCCACCAGCGGGGCCAATTTTTCCGGGGCCTTGGGTGAGGCCGGGATCTCGTAGGCCTGCAAGCCGCGGTCCAGGCAGAAGGCCACGTTGTCATCCCAGGCAGCGAGATCCAGCTTGTCCAGGGAAACGCCTTCCTTGCCGACGGAAATCGGGTCCAGGCCGTGTTCGAGGAACATCGCCAGGACCTTGCGATAATCCTCCTTGGGCATCTTGGTGCCCGGGGGCCAGATGCCCGAGGTCCAGACAGCCAGGGGAAATGGCACCCGATCAGGAAGCTTGAAGTTGCGAACCTGGAGCGAGACCTCCAAGGCCACGGACTTGCCTTCGGCGGCTACGGTCATAGTGCCGCGATAAGCGCCGGCCTTGGCGTCGCGCGGCACGCGGATGTCGACCCAGAACAGTCCCAGATCGGTGCCGTTGATATCGAGGGGAGCGTTCGGCAGCAGCACATCAGGCCAATCGCCGCTGTAGAGAACGGGATATTGCGGCCTGGGGGTCTCGACATATCCCACGCGATAGATGGTCAGGGCCTCGGCGGGAATCTGGTCGGTCCCCCCTTCGCGCGTCAGAGGGCCGGCTTTCAGCGTCACGCCGTTCAGCGTGCGGCCGATGGCCGGCAGGACCGCAACCTGGAACGATTCGGCCTCGTTGCGCGCCGCCTCCAACCGCGCCTGGTTGCTGTAGGTGCCCTTGAACCAGTACTTGTTGCGTGCGATCTTCTGCAGGCCGTGTTGCACGCCGAGGATGAAGTCCGCAGGAGCCATCGGCAGATCCCGGCTCCAGCGTGCCTGCGCTTGCTGGAAGCGTCGCACCTGGTCGGCGAAGGGTAGCCCCCAGTGATCGACCGTGTCCTTGATGGCCAATTCCGCCTCGGGCAACGTCTTGAGCAGTTCCGCGTCTTCGGGCGCAGCGGCCCGACCTAAGGCTGGCAGCAGGCATAGCAGACCAACCACGAGCGTTCGACGAACGGCCATAACAGGTTCTCAGCGAGGAGTTTCAGGGACATCTCAGCCCCATCCTTGTACCGCGC
The DNA here is from genome assembly GCA_937889015.1 of uncultured Planctomycetales bacterium. Classification (GTDB taxonomy): domain Bacteria; phylum Planctomycetota; class Planctomycetia; order Pirellulales; family Thermoguttaceae; genus CALARR01. Next base: position 7,891 of record CALARR010000082.1, read on the forward strand.
AGCGCGGCCTTCTGCAAGAATGGGATGGCGGCGGGGTTCAGATTCGACCCCGGATTCAGCGCACGGCGCGGCGATAGGCGGCGGGCGTCTGGCCGGTGGCCTGGCGAAAGAAGCGGTTGAAGTAGCTCAGGTGCCGGAACGCGGTGCGATGCGCGACCTGCCGCAAGGTCAACTCCCCCTCGCGCAGCAACTGCTGGGCCCGTGCCAGGCGAATACGCCGGATTTCGCCGTGGAGAGTGCCGCCCAGCGTCTGCTGGAACTTCCGCTCCAAGGTCGAACGAGAAAGGCCCACCGCCTGGACCACCTCGTTCACGCCGATGCCGTCGCAAGCGTGGTCGCGGATGAATCGCACCGCATTGGCGACGTCGCGATTTTCGATAGCCAGGATGTCACTGGAGCGGCGGGGAACCACCTGTTCCGGTTGCACGTCGTAGCGGCGGCAACTGACGCGCCGACCGCGCATCATGCGATCCAGAATGGCCGCCGCCTGATAGCCCAACCGGTGCGCGCCTTGATCCACGCTGCTCAAAGGCGGATCGGTCAACTCGCAGATCGTTTCGTCGTTGTCGACGCCGACCAGGGCAATGTCCTCGGGCACGCGGAGTTGCAGACTGCGGCAGGCCTCCAACACGTGGCGTGCCCGGGAGTCGTTGCAGGCCATCAGGCCGATGGGCTTGGGAAGCTGGCCGATCCACTGGCGAAGCTCCTGCTGCAAGCGTTGCCAGTGTCGGGCCGTACCATAGCGCCCACAGAAGAGTTCGCAGGGGAGCCCGGCTTCGCGCGCACAGGCGGCAAAGGCTTCGGCCCGGGTCCGCGACCAGCCATTGGTGCGCGTGGCCGGCAGGCCGCAATAAGCCAGGCGGGAGAAACCGCGCTGGATGAGATGCTGTGCCGCAAGCCGGGCAATGGCCGCGCTGTCGGTGGCGAAGTAGGGGAGCGGCTGCTGGGAATCGTAGTATCCGAAGCCGCCGCCGACGCCGACCACCGGGATCTGCAGTCCGCGTACGGCGGCCGCCACGCGTGCATCGTCCAAGTTGGCGATGATGCCATGTCCCTGCCAGGTGCGGAGGTTCGGCAGTTTCTGGACTGGGTCTTCCTCCACGTAAAGGCTCCAGTTGCCCACCGAGCGGCAATAGGCGCCCACGCCCCGGATCACTTTGCGGTCGTAGGGCTTTGAGGCGTCGATGATCAGTGCCACGTGGCGCGTGGGGTGGCCGGACATGAACCATGAGGGAAGGCAGGAGGGTGAGCAACGGTGCGCTTCTTCCTAGGATACGCCGTGCGACGCAAAAGTGCCATACATTTACGAAAATGTGCTCCTTGACCAGCCCCGTTGGAGGGCCGCAGAATGGGAACAGTGTTGCGGACCTTTTCGTGTCTTGCCCGATTCCTCAAAGGAAGTCCTGCCATGCCGCCGGTTCGTTTTGCTCTGATAGGCTACGGAGCTTGGGGCAGCCACCACGCACGCGCCATCACCTCCGTGGCCGATAGCGTCCTGGTGGCAATCTGCGACCGTTCGGAAGAGAACCGCAGCAAGGCCGCCGAGGCCCATCCCAGCGCGCGGATCTATGGGGACTATCGCCAGATGCTGGCGGCCGAAGACCTGGACGCCGTCGACGTGGCGCTACCCACGCACGCGCACTACGAGGTCGGCCGGGAAGTGCTGCAGGCGGGCCACCATCTGTTGATGGAGAAGCCGATGGCCTTGGACCTGGCCCAGTGCGACGAGTTGAACTCGCTGGCCGCGTCGCGGGGCAAGATGATCGCCGTGGGGCACGAGTTTCGGCTGTCCTCGCTGTGGGGCAAAGTCAAACAGCTTCTCGATGCCGGGGCCATTGGCGACCCGCTGTACATCCTGATCGAACTATGGCGCAACCCCTACCGGTTGGGCAGCGAGGGTTGGCGTTACGACATCAAACGCGTGGGCAACTGGATTTTAGAGGAGCCGATCCACTTTTTCGACCTGGCGCGGTGGTACTTCGGCGAGGTGGGGGAACCGGTGTCAGTGTTCGCGCAAGCGAACGCCAAGCGAGCCGACCACCCCGAGTTGCAGGACAACTTCACGGCCATGCTGGCCTTTCCGCGTGGCCGATACGCGGTGGTGGCGCAGACCCTGGCCGGGTGGGAGCATCACCAAGTGGTGAAGATCACCGGCAGCGAGGGGGCCTTGTGGGCGCAGTGGAGCGGGGCCTTGGATCGCACGTTCCACCCCACCTACTGGCTGAAGCTGATGCGCGGCGAGACGCTGGAAGAGGTGCCCATCGAGAAGCCGACCGGCGAGGTCTATGAACTGGTTGATCAAATGGAGATGTTCGTACGCTGCGTGCGCGGCAGCGGTCGGCCGGCCGCGTCGGGCGAGGATGGGCGGTGGGCGGTGGCCATGTGCCTGAAGGCCCAGGAATCGGTCGACCAGGGCCAACCGGTGCCACTGCGTTGATTCCAGTCCGCACGCCCGAGATGCGTGAAGAACCTGCCTTCGTTACCCCTTACGCAGTCTCCTGGAACCCCGCCATGAATCGTCTTGACGCAACGTGCAGTCGTCGGCAGTTTCTGCAGGCAGCGGCAACCGCGTGGGCCGCGCCGACGATCGTGTCGGCAGCCGCCCTGGGACGCGAGGATCGGCCCGCCGCCAGCGAGCGGATCACCGTGGGCGTGGTGGGCGTGGGCTCGCGCGGCTTCAACCTCTTGGAGTGGTTCGGGGTGGAGTCGGATGCCCAGATCGTGGCCGTGTGCGACGTGCACAAACTGCACTACCGCGACAACCCGTGGGGCAAAGGACGGACCTTCGGCCTGACGCCAGCGGTGGAGGCGGTCGACGCACGCTATGCCAAGCAGGCGAGTGGGGGCCAATATCGGGGGTGCCGGGCGTATGCCGATTTCCGCGAGTTGTGCGATGCCAAGGATATCGACGCCGTGGTGGTGGCCACGCCCGACCATTGGCATTGCCTGTGTACGTTGACCGCCCTGCGCCGAGGCAAGGACGTGTATTGCGAGAAGCCAGTGACGCACCTGTTTGCCGAAGGGCAGCGCGTGTGCCGCGAAGTGGCGCAACGCAAGGCCGTGTTTCAGGCCGGGTCGCAACAGCGGTCGGAGGAACGTTTTCAGCGCGCCGTGGAACTGGTGCGCAACGGGCTGATCGGCAAGGTCCGGCAGGTCGAAGTCGGCCTGCCGCCGGGCTACGGCGAACCCCAGGGAGACGCTGCAGTCCAGGCTCCGCCCGAAGGGCTCGACTATGAACTGTGGTGCGGCCCGTCGCCGACGCTGCCCTACATGCGTGCCAGGCACCACCGCTGGTGGCGCGGGCATCGGGCCTACGGCGGCGGCACCTTGATGGACTGGATCGGGCACCACAACGATATTGCTCAATGGGGGCTGGGCGTCGACGAGAGCGGACCGGTCAAGGTGGAGATCGTCCGATGGGATCTGCCGCAGACCGAGATCTACAACACGCCGCACCATTTTGAGATTCTCTGCCAATATGCGAGCGGGGCGAGCAGTTCCATTTCCGATCGGCACTCGATCGGGACCAAGTGGATCGGTGAGCAGGGGTGGGTCTTCGTCGCGCGCAACAAGCTGGAAGCCTCGGACGCACGCTGGACCAAGGCCGGTTTCGAGGCCGGTCCACTGAAGGTGGAGAAGTCTGTGCGGCACGCGAGGAACTTCCTGGATTGCGTGAAGTCGCGTGCGCGCTGCGTTGCGCCGGCCGAGATCGCGCATCGCTCCGTCACGCCCGGCCACCTGGCCTACGCGGCCCAGGCTGTAGGGCGGGCCGTGGCGTGGGACGCGCAGGCTGAAAAGATCGTCGGCGACGACGAGGCGGAGAAGCTGCTAAAGCAGGTCTCGTACCGCCAGCCGTGGGAAGCCGATCTTGCCGACTGATGTTCGCTGAACAGAGAGCGATTGTGAAGATTCGCCCGTTTTCCCGCCACGCCATCTCGAGCATTCCGGAGAGACTCCTGTGAGCGTCGCCCCTTGCGGCAATCGATTGAAGGTCGGCATGATCTTTCTCGGCCGGCGCCGGCCCGGCTTCGACATGGACTGGGGCCGCGCCATGGAAGAGCGCGTGCGGCGGCAGGTGCGCCAGATGCCGCTGGCGATCTTCGAGCCGGCCCAGAAGGCGGTCGACGAGGAGTCGTTCCGCCAGGCCGTGGCCGAGTGCCAGCAGCAGGGCGTGGACGCCCTGGTCTTGCTGCAGACCACGATGGGCGACGGCCGGTTGGCGCCCACGCTGGCCCAGCTTTGGCCCGATCCGCCGGTGCTGTGGGCCACGCCCGAGAAGCAGGAAGGGGACATGATCAGTTCCTGCTCGCTGGTCGGCACGCACGTCTGGGCCACCACCTTGCAGCAGATGGGGCACGGCTTCGAACTGGTCTACGGCGACCCGGACCAGCCTGCCACGCAGCAGCGTTTGGCCGAGTCGCTGCGTCTGGCGGCGACCGTGCGGCGGTTGCGCACGTTGCGGCTGGGGATCATCGGCGGCCAGGCGCCGGGCTACTTCACCATGGGGGCCGATCCGTTTTCCATGCACCGCGGACTGAAGGTCCAGCTTCAGACGTACAGCCTGCTGGAGTTTGCGGCGGTGGTGCAAGGCCTGAGCGAAGAGGACGTGGCGCGCGACGTGGCCCAGGTCAAGTCGCTCGGCCTGGAGCACAAGGACACCAGCGACGACGACCTGCCCATGGCCTCGCGGCTGTACTTGGCGATGCGCGCCTACCTGGACAACGAGCGGCTGGACGCCTTGTCGGTGCGCTGTTGGCCGGAGATGCCCAACACGTTCGGCCAGTGGCCCTATTTGGGCATGGGCCGGCTGGCCGAAGAGGGCCGGGCGATCGCCTGCGAAGGGGACGCCGACGGGGCCTTGACGGCCTGGATCGGCGAGAGCCTGGGCCTGGGCCGCTGTTATCTGAGCGACTGGCTGGAGCATGACGCACAGACGATCACGTTCTGGCACGGGGGGGCCGCCCCGATGTCGCTGTCGCCGCCGCCAGGCCAGCCGGGCGCGCCTCGCATCGCGCGGCATTTCAACATCAAGAAGCCGGCGGTGCTGGAGGCCACGCTTAGCGCGGATCTGCCGCTGACCGTGCTCCGCTTGTGGCGCTATGGCGGAGTCTACTCCCTGACGGTACGCGAGGGACATTCGCTTGCGCCCCGGCGGCACCTGATGGGCACCAACGGCCTGGCCCAAATCCACGACCAGGATCCGCGCGAGTGGTTCGAGACGCTGTGCCACCAGGGGATGCCGCATCACGTGGCATTGTTTGCCGGTCACCACGCGGCGCTGGTGCGGCGGTTCGCGCGCGTGATGGGGATTGGGGTGGTGTAGGAGGTAAGAGGCGAGAGGCGAGGGGCGAGGGGCGAGGAGGGTTGGGGATTGGGGATTGGGGATTGGGGATTAGAAGGGGGAATGGTTGGGGCAGTCCAGCCGAGGCGGTGGCCGGGATGGGGCGTCTGTGAAGCAACAAGCAACGCGTGACAGGGGCGCTGCTTGGCGCGGCTGCGGCCGCCATTTCTGCAATACCTTTCCTGTCAAGGACTTGTGACACAAGGCGCGCATCTGCGTCAACCAGCTCCATTGGCTGGGTTGTTGCATCCGTTCAGGGGGCCGGGATTCGCTCGCTCGGTCAAGCCCTTGCGCGGCCATGACAGCCGACGCGCTGGGAGACCTGCCAGATCTCGAAGGAAGGCCAGCGTCCGGTCTTCAGCTCACTCGGGTTCTGACGTACTAGCATACCAGTGCCAGGTCACCCATCGGTGCATCTCGTGCTGGCAATGCGGCTGATAGACGCTGATTCTTGCGAACCCCCTCACCGTGGTGATTGTGCTCGGGCCTCAAATCGCTAGCCTGGTATACCAGCAGATGCGGCTGCTGGCATGGGGATCGCGAAGCTGTGGTGCGATGCCTCGGCCGGTGTCTGTCATCTGCGGCCCGCCTCACATTCCCCCCCCTTGCTGGAGAGCCTGACATGCGCTGCCTTGCCAGAGCTTTGTCGAAATGGTCTGTGGCCTGCCTGCTGCTGGCCGGGCTGAGCGGTTTGCCTTGGCGCGCGGATGCGGCTGACACCGAGAAGCCCGAGTTGCCTGGCGTGGTGATCGACCAGAGCCCCGATCCGCAACGCGTGTATGTGGGCTGTCCGGGGATTGCCATCCTGCCCAACGGCGACTATGTGGCCACGCATTCCTGGTTCGGGCCGGGGACGACGGTCGACCAGATGGTGGCCTTCGGCTCCAGCGATCGAGGGCGCACCTGGCAGCACTTGAGCAACATCTCGGGCCAGTGGTGGTCGTCGCTGTTTGTGCACCGGGGCGCTCTGTACTTGATGGGGCCGAACAAGCAGTACGGATCGATCGTCATCCGCCGCTCGACCGACGGCGGCCGGACCTGGACCGAACCGAAGGACCGTGTGACGGGCCTGATCGCAGCCGACGCCCAGTACCACACGGCGCCGGTGCCGGTGGTGGTACACAAGGGTCGGATCTGGCGCGCGATGGAGGAGTATCGGGGCGGCTGGGGGACCGGGTTCTGCCCGCTGGTTCTGTCGGCGCCCGAGGACGCCGACCTGCTGAAGGCCCAGAACTGGACGCTCAGCGACCGTTTGCCCTGGGGCGATTGGAAGCCCTACAAGGGATGGCTGGAGGGCAACATTGTGGTCACGCCGGAGGGCAAGCCGGTGGACTTCCTGCGCGTGGCTTGGCCGCGCGGGGAGAAGGCGGCCATTGTGCGGATTTCGGACGACGGGCGGATCGTGTCGTTTGACCCGGAGCGGGATTTCGTAGATTTCCCCGGCGGCTCGAACAAGTTCAGCATCCGCTGGGACGAGAAGACGCAGCGTTACTGGTCGCTGGTCAACAAGGAGCGCGACCCGACGGCCTTCCGCAACGTGCTGGCGCTGATTTCCTCGACGGACCTGCGGCAGTGGACCGTGCAGACGGTGCTGTTGCAGCACACCGACTCGCGCAAGCACGCCTGGCAGTACATCGATTGGCTCTTCGACGGCGAGGACTTGATCGCGGTCAGCCGGACCGCGTGGGACGGCTCGCACAATGCGCACGATGCCAACTACTTCACCTTCCACCGCTTTGCGAACTTCCGCCGCTTGAGCATGGCCGACAGCGCGCCGTTGCTGGGGCCGGCCGATACGCGCGAACCCGGCGCGCACGAGTCGGTCGACTTGTCGATCCAGGGGTTGGGATTCCGCATGGCCACGCTCAAGCCCGACGGCCAGGCCTTCAGCAATCGCAAGTACGTGTGGCAAGGGGTGCCCAAGCGACTGGCCGGCTGGTCGTACACCCAAACCAATGGCGGCGAGCCGCCGTTGATCCGGGCAAAGGCCAAGCGGGATTGCGCGATCTACGTGGCCACAGGCCAGAAGGGCAAGACCGAGTTGAACGCTTGGACGGCCGACGACGATCTGGGCTTCTGCTACACCGACGGCGGCAAGACGCGGATGCGGGTCTTTCATCGGACGCTGAAGGCCGGCGAGGAGATCGAGTTGCCGCAGGATAGCTGGACGGGCACCCTGGTGCTGGTGCCGG
>CALARR010000083.1 GCA_937889015.1 uncultured Planctomycetales bacterium
GTCCGGTTCGGAGGGAGGGGAGGCCGAATTCAATCGGCCTTCCCTACCCCTATCGGGGCGCGCTGCAGCTCGTAGAGCACGGTGTCGGGCGCGGCGAGTTGGTCGGTGAAGGCGGTCACATTCTCGCCCAGGATCCGGCCGCTGAACACTTCGCGCATCTGGGCGCATTGGTGCGGCAGCCTGATCGTGCGCTGACCGCCGGTGGCGGTGTGCAGGGCCAGGAACCAGCCATCGGCATGCAGGGGCTCGTCGCTGTCGCAGTAGATGTGGACGCGCGCCTCGCGCGCCAGGCGGCGGAGGGTCTCGGCGGAGAGGTTCGGCTGGGGCGCAAACACGCTCCGCCAACCGTCCATGGCCTTGGTCGTCAGTTCGGTCGTCCCCTGGGGCACGCCGGTCAGGGCCTCGACGTTCGCCGAGTCGTAGCGGCCGTCGGCGATGATGCCCGGGGCATACACCCACACGACCGTCTTGCCGCCGGTGCTTGTGGAGAGAGTCTTGCGCATCGTGATGGACGGACTCAAGGACGAGGAAACCGGCCCCTGGGCGGGGGCCGACCGGAGCGTGCGACGACGCTTCTGAAGATAGTCGGGCTGACGCGCGACTGTCAAACGCGCTGCGCGAATGGGTTCGTGAGAACTCTTTTGCGAAGGCGCGGGGGACTGGCCCGGATCATTCAAGGCGCCATCGAAGCCCGAAGCGCAAGCGAGGGTGCAGTGGCAAGTTGCCTTGGCTTGCGCTTCAGGCTTCGATCGCACGCTGCGGGCACGAGGGGCCGCGAGCAATCCGGGCTAATTGCCGCCGGCGGGCTGATACCAGAACGAACGCCAGTAGGCCTGGTCGGTCTGGTAGGGATCGAGAGGGTCGCGCACCGGGTCGAAGCCATCGGGCAGGATGCCGAAGCGTTTCATCCAGCGCACATAGTGTTCGTTGGGACGGAAGCCGGGCATGTCGAAGCGGCCGGCCTGTTGCTGCCGCTGCTGGGCCGCGCGAATGGCGGCCAGGATCGTCTGGTAGTCGGTGTCTTCGGTGTCTTGGAAGACGGGGGCCGTGTGGCTGTCCTTGGGCTGGCACCACTCGTAGCCGCCGGCGGCCTTGGCCAAGGGGGCCAGGAGCATCATGGACTTCTCGGGGTGCGAGAGGTTGTAGAGGTTCCAGCAGTGTTTGGGCAGGTTGACGCGCCCCTTGACGTGACGCCGGCCCAGGTTGTCGAACGACTCGTGGCACGTGAGGCAGCGGCGCTCGACGATTGGCCCGAGCGGTTTGTCGATCACCACCTTGGGGTTATTGAACAGGGCGCCAGAGACTGCCACGTCCTTGTCGTTGTAGGCCGCGTAGGTCCCGGCATAGGTGGCGCCGCTCTCGATCCACAATTGGATTCGTTTGTGCTCGAGGTCCGACAATCGCACGTTGTAATGACCGCCGTCGAGCTTCTTCATCAACGGGCTGGCCGCCGTTCCAAAGCCGCGCGGCGGGTGATTTCCGTTTTCATCGTAGCGCCAACTGTCGCTGATCTGCTTGTGGGCGAAGAGCGAATAGTAGCTCTGCGAGAACCATTCGTTGTAGTCGCCGCTGAGCACCACGCGCCCCTGCGGCTCATGGCTGTTGTGGCACGTGACGCAGTGCTTGTCGAGGATCGGCTGGATGTCGCGCGGATAGTCGAGCACCTCGGGGACGTCGGGGATCGGCTCGATGCGGCTGGGGCGACGGTTCAAGGCCATCAGCGCGGCGGTGCGGGGCGGGGTCTGGGCGCGGTTCTCGTGGCATCCCACGCAGGAGAGCGTTTCGCCGGGCATGACCGTAACGTAGCTCTGCATGCGCTTGACCGCCAGGCCGTGCTCGTCCAGGGCCACGAAATACAGACCGCGCAGGGCAGGCACTTCAAACGCGGCCGAGCCGTCAGGCTCCACGGGCACGGTGCCCAGGATGCGGTGCAGGGTGTGGGTGCCGTCCATGCTGATGGCGCCGAACAACGAGAAGAAGCTCACCGGCTTGGGCAGATCCTCCAGCACCAGAAGCTGCTTGATCTCGCCCGGCCGGACGCCCTCCATGTTGCGGCCTTGATAGGCGTTGGCCAGCACCAATTGGCCGGTGGCTTTGCGCGGATCGGAGCGTGCCGGGATCAGCCGTTGGCGGGGCCGCGCGCGGATCACGCGCGGTTCGTGGATCACGTCGTCGGCCCGATAGACCTCTTCGAGCGTACCGTGCCCGTCCATGACGAACAGGCTTTGGTTCTCGACCACGAGGTAGCAGTCTTCGGACAGGGCGTAAGGGTCACGGAATCCCACGCGGCCTGAGCCGCCGCCCCCACCTTGCCAGTTGCCGTCGGTCACGCGGGGCGGGCTGATCTGTCGCACGCGCGACCAGTCGTCGGGACCGCCACGCGGATCGACGACCATGATGTCGCCCGCGCTTTCGCGATTGCCGTGCCCCGGCGAGAAGACCGCCACCACCTTATCGCTGCCGGGGATCGGCATCGAGTCGATCATCACGACGTGCCGGCCGTCGGGCGCGACCGTGTTGCCGAACAGCACCATCTGTTCGGTGCCGTCGGGGTTCATGGCCCACAGGCTGTGGAATTTCTGCGGGGCCCGATCCACGTATTCCCAACGCGTGTACAGCACGCGGCCGTCGGGCAGGATGGTCGGACAGTGATCGCCCACGTTGTTGGCCGACAGGAGCCGCACGTTGGTTCCGTCGGCGTCCATACGGTGGAGCAGGCCCACCTGGGTGTGATAGCAGGGGACGAACCGGTTGCCGCGCGTGGAGATGAAGACGATGCCGCCGTCGGGCAGATACTCGGGCTCGACGTCGTCGAAATCGCCCGAGGTCAACTGCTGCAGGTTGGTTCCGTCGGGCCGGATCTCGTAGAGATGGAAGTACTTTGTGCCGCCCTTGCGATAGGCGAACAAGAGCTTCTTGCCGTCATAAGCCACGCGCGGATCGCGGACGCCTCCCTGGGGATCGTCGACCAGCACCGTGACCTTCCTGGTTCGGAGGTTGATCTTGCAGAGCTTGGCCCCGCCCTCGGCATA
>CALARR010000084.1 GCA_937889015.1 uncultured Planctomycetales bacterium
AAACCGGCCTCCCGATGGTCGGCCTCACGGCATTACTTACCTGAGACGCAATAGGTGTCGGATTGCCGGAGATGGGCGGCGATATCCCGGCTTGATTCCTCTTGCAATCAGTTTGCTATTTGGCTAAACTGCCAAGCACTTGCCACCGATGATTGGTTGAGGGCGGCTTGGCGATGGACGCGGAGTGGCTTGCGAGCCGGTTCTGGGATTAGGAGCTGACTGGTGAAGAAGGAACTAGGCGTCTTTTCTGGCTTGGCCAGCATTTTTCTGTTGGCCTATTGGTTGAACTTTGCCAGCCCCAAGGTGCAGAACGCGATCATGGAGGCGTTCTACATGCTGCAGTGGTACGCGCGCAACCACACCCTGGCGTGCGTCGTGCCGGCCATGTTCATCGCCGGAGGGATCGCCACGTTCCTCTCCAAAGAAGCGGTGCTGCGGCACCTGGGGCCGAAGGCCAACAAGCTTGAGGCCTACTCGGTGGCCTCGGTCTCGGGCACGGTACTGGCTGTCTGCTCGTGCAGCGTGCTGCCTATGTTTGCCGGGATCTACCGCATGGGCGCCGGGTTGGGCCCTGCGTCCGCCTTCCTCTATTCTGGTCCGGCCATCAATGTGATGGCCATTTTTCTGACCGGGCGCGTGCTGGGCTACGATCTGGGCATCGCCCGGGTGATCGGCTCGGTCTTGTTCGCGGTGATCATCGGGGTGCTGATGGCCATCATTTTCCGCAAAGACGAGGAGCAGCGCGAGGCGATGGTCATGCGCTTGCCCGACCCGCCGCCGGCCACGCGCAGTCTGCTGCAAACGGCCTTGTTTTTCGCTTCGATGATCGGATTCCTGGTGTTTAGCGATTGGGCCAATCCCAGCCAGACGATCGTGGAAAAGACCGACGGCACCCGGCTCCAGGTCGCCGTGCTGCTGGACACCACAGAAATACTCCGGGTGCAGATCGAGGAGCCGACGGACAGCCTTAAGAAGGGAGTGAAGCTGACGATCCCCAAGACGGAAATCGCCAAGACCGAAGCGGCCACCCCGGAAGGCTACCAGTGGGCCAACTGGATCCACGCGCAGCGTTGGTATTTCGCCTTTGGCTGTCTAGCCGGCACCTTGCTCATGACGGCCCGATGGTTCCAACGCGAAGAACTCACGGAATGGATGGATCAGACCTGGGGGTTCGCCAAATCGATCGTTCCGCTGCTGTTTGGCGGTGTGTTCGTGACAGGTTTTGTGGGGGCCTTGATCCCCGAGGAGTGGGTTGCCAGTTGGGTCGGAGGGGATAGCATTCAAGCAAATCTGGTGGCTTCCGTGATCGGGGCGCTGTGGTATTTTGCTACACTGACGGAGATTCCGATCCTGGAGGCCCTGATTGGTCTGGGCATGGGACGTGGTCCGGCGCTATCCTTGCTCCTGGCCGGGCCGGCCTTGTCGCTGCCGAGCATTGCCGTGGTCTACAGCATCGTCGGTTTCCGCAAGACGGTCGTGTTTGTGGCCCTGACGGTGGTGATGAGTGCGCTGGCGGGCATGGTTTTCGGCTGGTTCTGCTTCTGATATCCTGGCTTACGAACAAGTTGCAGCCGTTCGCGCGGACGGCCCTCTGCGGTTCATGGAGACTTGAAAATGAAACTGATCCAAGTTCTCGGGCCCGGCTGCCCGAAGTGCGAGAAACTCAAGAAGAACGCGGAAGAGGCCGTGCAGCAGGCGGGCGTCGAGGCGCTGGTCGAGAAGATCACCGACATCAGCGTGATCATGGGCTTTGGGGTGATGATGACCCCGGCCCTGGTTATCGACGGCGAGGTCAAAGTGGTGGGCAAAGTCCCATCGGCCGACGAGATCCAAAAACTGCTCGTGTAGGTTCAGGGGTATGGAACTCAAAAACGCCCTCTCCGTTTGCCTGATCTCGTTGTTCGCGGCGACCCTGGTGGTCCTGATCGCGCGCGGGCTGGACTCGCAGGCCGCGGCGCGGCTGGAACCGCAATTGGCGGCGATCGTGCAAGAACTGCAGGCGATCCGCACGCAGGGCGGAATTGCCCTGTCGCCCGGCGAGGCGCGCAGCGCCCCGGCCGCGCAGGATGGACTGGTGGTCTACTACTTTCACGGAAACGTCCGCTGCCCGACCTGCCGCGCGATCGAGGCCTATGCCAAGGAGACCGTGGAATCGCGCTTTGCCGATGAGTTGAAGGCCGGCAAGCTCGTCTGGAAAGTGGCCAACTACGAACAGCCGGCCGGGGCGGAGTTCAAGAAGCAGTTTGCGATCGAAGTGCCGGTGGTGGTCCTGGCGCGCATGCAGGGAGGGCAGCTCCGCGACTGGCGGCGGTTGGATGAGGTCTGGGGGCTCACCGACGATCGGCCGGGATTCCTGGCCTTTGTGGGCAAGCAGATCGGCGAAATGCTCGCCGACAAGGCGTCGGCGTCCGCGCCGCCGGCAACGCCTGAGAATCCATCGCCGCCGCACGCTGCGGTGTTGCCCGCCGTGCCGCCGACGCTGCCCATTCCGGTGGCGGCGCCCCCTGTGCCGGCGAACCTGCCGTTCCCCAAGTAAGACACGCTTTCTTGATGGTTAACAAGGAGAAAGATCCATGCGTTGCACGGTTGCTGTTTGCCTGGTTGCGGCTGCGGTTGCGGCCTCGATCGTCCCCTCGCTAGCCTCTGCCGCCGAGGCGACTGCCGATCGCGTGGTGGTGATGTACTTTCACCGCACCCAGCGTTGCCCAACCTGTATGAAGATGGGCACCTACACCGAGGAGGCCGTCAACAACGGATTCGCCGACTTGCTCAAGTCGGGCAAGGTGGCCTTGCACTTCATCGACTTCCAGGACCCCAAGAACGCCGATTTCACCAAGGGGTACGGAGTCGGCGGGCCGACGCTGATCGTGGCCAGGATCACCGGCGACAAGGTGGCCGAGTACCGCAATCTGCGGGAGATGTGGACCAAGGTCCGCGACAAAGAGCAGTTTCTGCAGTACGTGCAAGGCCAGGTCAAAGAGTATCTGAAGTAGTCGAGCGCGCATGGTAGCTTATCTTCTGTACGCCGCGGCCGCGCTCTACTTGGGCGTGCTCACGTCGATCAGTCCCTGTCCGTTGGCCACGAACATCGCCGCCGTCTCCTATGTGGGCCGGCGCGTGGGCGACTCGCGCGCGGTGATCGGGGCGGGCGTCCTCTACACGTTGGGCCGCTGCCTGTTGTATTTGGCCCTGGCGCTGCTGGTCGCTGGCACGGCGATGTCCATCCCGGCCGTTTCCACCTTCCTGCAGGCGTATGTCCACCTCGTGCTGGCGCCCATCTTTCTGCTGTTGGGCATGTTCCTGGTGGGGTTGGTGCAACTGGACCTGAGCGCTAGCGCCATGACCGCCGGCCTCCAGAAGCGAGTGGACGCGCTGGGCATCTGGGGGGCGTTGCTGCTGGGCGTGTTGTTCGCCGTTTCCTTCTGCCCCACGTCGGCCGTGTGGTTCTTTGGATTGCTGGCGATCATGATGGGCTCGCAGGCGGGCGCGATCACGGTCGCGTTGGCCAAGGTGGGCATTGCCCTGCCCGAGGCCTCGTTGCCCGGCGCCACCGTGGTCCTACCGTTGATCTACGGGATGGGGACCGCGTTGCCGGTGTTGCTGGTGGCCTTCGTGCTGGCCTATAGCGCGCAGTCGGTGGGCAAGACCTACAACGCCCTGGCCTGGATGGAATGGTGGGCACGCCAGATCACGGGCTGGATCTTCGTGCTGCTGGGCGTGTATTTTTCGCTGATCTACGTGTTCGAGATGCACTGAGGCCGGATTGCTCACGGCCCCTGGCGGTCGATAGCGAGCGGTGCGCGATCCAAT